>JBBQQP010000256.1:0-5418 GCA_038215675.1 Chitinophagales bacterium
CAATACAATTGCTAAAAATCTTTTACTGTTTCCTTCTGTTACCAATTGTAAATGTATTTCAACGGGATAAAGGCTTCCGTCTTTTCGTTTGTGATTGGTGAAAAATATAATTTTTTCCTTTTCATTATTCACTAACGGAACAATAAGCTGCTTAAAAGATGTTGCAGTGAAATCAGGCTTTAAATCAAGTGGCGTCAATGTCTTTATTTCGTTTTCTGAATAGCCCAAATTGAGCAGCGCTCCTTTATTGACATAGATAAATTCGAATGTTTCAAAGTCGAATATGTAAATTTCGTTCAGACTGTTTTGCAATGTTGCCTGTAAACTATTTCTTTCTTCTTCTGCTAATTTTTGTTGTGTAATATTTTGGTGTGATAGTACAACCTTCGAATCATCTTTGCCGAAATTTATAACAGAAAGATTAAACCATCTTTGCTCGGTTGGAGAATGACAAGGATATTCAAGCTCAAAGGTTTTTACATCCTTATTAAACACTGATTGAATTCCTTTTAATGTTTGCGCTGCCACATTATCGCCTGAAGCCTTTGATTTTTGGCAAACATCTATGTAGTTGCTTCCTATAGAAACAGTTTCTAAAATGAGTACCCCATTGGTTTTTGCAAAATCATCCCATGCTTTGTTAACTGCTACAATATTCCCTTTATAATCAATTACAGCAATTTGCGAACTAAGAGAAGCAAGAATACCTTTATTAAATAACTCACTTTCCTTTAATTGCTCTTCCGCTTTTTTCCGCTCTGTAATGTCTGTTGACGTAAAAGAAATACCCTCAATTTTCCCCCCCGTATAAACAGGGTTAATTGTATAACTAAACCATTTTATTCCTTCGTTTTTCCTGGTATAAGCATAATCGTACCGAACTATTTCTCCTGCCAGTACTTTTGAAATGTTGTCCTTATTGATTTTTTTTCCTGAATAAGGAAGAAAGTCAGAAATACTTTTGCCAACACTTATTTCCCGACCTATATTTAGCAGGGTTCTGTCTCTTGCCTTACTATTAAACGATTTGATAATCCCATTGATGTCAGCAAGAATAAAACCGTCAGAAGCATTTTCAAAAATAGCCTGTAAGTTTAATTGGGAATCCCGCAATGTATTTTCTCTTTTCTTTGCTTCAGTCACATCACGTGTCACTCCATACAAGCCTGTTGGGTTTCCTGAATTATCACCCCTAACCCTGATTTGTGAATATAAATGCCGCACTGTTCCATCTCTTCTAATTATACGATGAAAATAATCGGCATTACTTAAAGTAGATTTTGCATCATTGGTTTTTTGCAAAACATATTCAACGTCTTCCGGATGAATATAAGAAACCCAGGTCTCAAAAGATTGCCTGTTATTTTCTGGCTGAAACCCGTAAATTTTGAGTTGTTCATCAGACCATACAGCTACACCGGTTGCATAATCCAGTTCCCAACTGCCTATGTTAGCAATGGCTTGCGTTTGTTTAAAGCGGGATTCGCTTTTTATCAACGCATCTATTGCAACTTTATTTTTATGTTGCAAGCGATGTTTTGCTATTGCATCCTGTATAGCTGATGGCAAGCGATGGAGCCTGTCTTTCAATATATAATCATCTGCTCCTTCTATAATCATATCTGCTGCAAACTCATCAGACATGGCTGCCGTAACGATTATAAAAGGAATTTTAAGCCCGGCTTTGTAAAGAATTGCCAATGCATCCTGCGAATTGAAGGAAGGGAGAGAATGATCAGCAAGTATAATATCCGGTGAAAACTTATTTAATTCCTTGATAAATTTATCCTTTGTATCCACTACCAGTATTTCACAATCCAGTTTGCCCTTCTTTAGTTGGGCATTTATGAGTAAAGCATCGCTACCAACATCTTCAAGGTGTAATATTTTTAGCTTTTTCGTTATTTGCAAAATCCTTTTTTATTTCGTGGTAAACTTCCTTTAACTCCTTCAACGTAATAATTTTGTAATTATTTTAATAAACATGCTGACTTGATATAATGATACTACTGCTGTGGCGGTTGATTTATAACAAGCCAATAAAAGCCAAGATCAGTAATGGTTTTCGAAAATTTTTAGAAGTCAACTGGCTTTACCACATAGCTGTTTACATCCAATTAATGGCTTTCAATAATATCTTTTTCAGCTTTTGAGGATGTCATCATTACTGTCGGGATAAGCTTTGTAAGGTCATCACTTTTAAGCACCTGAAGCACTTCAAGGCCGCTTAGTTTTGGCATTTTTAAATCAAGAATACTACCCTTGGTTTACTTTCGATGTCTCTTCCTTCAAACTCCCCTTTTCCAAAAATAAAATCCAGCGCCTGGGCTCCGCCAGTCAGATGAATTAAAGTATTAGCAAGATTGTGTTTCTTTAATGCCTTATAGTGAGCATTGATCTGAGTTGTTATCCTCTACCAGTAGAATTTGTACACCTGTGTTTTGCATTATATTTCTTTTTGCAATTTTTCATGAATAAGTAATGAAACACAAAAACAAGCCCCCTCATTCACTTTCCCTTCTGCCCAAACTTTACCGCCGTGTTTTGTTACAATCTTTTGAATGATTGCAAGTCCAACTCCGGTTCCTTCAAATTCGTTGGTACTGTGAAGGCGTTGAAAAACACCAAATAATTTATCTTAGTAATTCATATCAAATCCGGCCCCGTTATCTTTTACATAATAAGTACAATCATCATTTTTGCAATAACATCCGATTTCAACCATCGCCTCGTCTTTTTTGCCGGTATATTTAAACACATTGGAAATGAGATTTATAAAAACCTGTTTCAACATATTCCGGTCGCCCTTTATATTTTCGAGCATTTTGCCCGTTTTAATAGAGCAATTCTTTGTTGGCAAGGTCGATAACTATTTTCAAACTATTAATCCATCCGTTTTACTTCGTTTTCCCATAATTTATTTTATTAACTGTTCTGCAAAAAATCAGCATAACGTAATAAAGCAGCCGATAGAAGTAAGATACTGTACCAGTTAGTGTAGCAGCGGTAAGAATTTTAACTAATGTATGAGAGAAGTCGGAATGATTACCAGGCTCTATGTTGGATTTGGTTGTAATGTATCCTATTAACGATGCATGTTTATTTATATTTTGCTGCCTGTAACTTGTAGCTGGATTATTCAAAACAAGTAGCTCTACAACAGCGCCTGCTTACGATTTTGACAGAAAATGAAACCTCTTTTTCAGTACGACATTTATGTTTACATTAATGACTGAATGAATCAACAAAAGGGCGAAATTTTTTAAGATGTGGCAGGATGATAAACCTGAAAATAGTCTGATGCACTCTTTTATCCAAGGCAGCCCCCTAATCATTTATAAAAAGATATTTTAAAATTTGGTAAAATCCTTTTACTGATTTTTATCGTATCTATTTTGTTAAAAAATATCAAACCAAGTTAAAATCATTGCTATGCAACATTTTATACCAAAATTAGCAACCTTATTTTTTGGCTTACTCCTATTATTATCACCTTCCCTTTTTGCACAAACGGTTATTAAAGCCATTTACTTAATCGATGATAAATCAAAAATCCCTGTCGCTGATGCCTTTGTTCAGAGTGAAGATTTAAAGTTTAACGCAACTGCCGATGAAAATGGCTTCGTGAGTTTTGCAGGGCTGCCAGGTTTTACAGGAAAGCTTATCGTATCAAGAATTGGCTATGAAACAAAAATAGTCGATATCCTTTCTCTTATAAAAAAGGACAATACAAATACCGCCATAATCTATTTAAACACGACTATATCCAGCCTTAAAGAAATTACTGTGCGATCTTCTGCCAATAGTAGTACTGGAGGCATATTCAAAACAATCAGTGATTTGGATATTCACCTTCGCCCCATCAATAATTCGCAGGAGGTATTGCGCATGGTGCCAGGATTGTTTATCGGACAACATGCAGGAGGTGGAAAATCAGAACAAATATTTTTGCGTGGCTTTGATATAGATCACGGAACAGACATTAATCTTTCCGTTGATGGCATGCCGGTAAATATGGTAAGCCATGCACATGGCCAGGGTTATGCCGATTTACATTTTCTTATCCCTGAAATAATTGAAAAAGTAAACTTTAATAAAGGGCCTTACTTTGCCGATAAAGGAAACTTTACTACCGCAGGATTTGTCGACTTTAAAACAAAAAATTATCTAGAAAAGAATTTTGCAAAACTAGAAGGCGGTCAGTTCAATACCTTTCGTGCTATCACAGGTCTGAATCTGTTAAAACAAAAAGGTGACAGGCGAAACCAAAGTCTGTATTTTGCCGGTGAAGCATCCTTTACCAAAGGGTTTTTTGAAAGCCCTCAAAACTTTAACCGGCTTAATGGAATGCTCAAATACCACGGCAGCCTTAGCAATAAGAGCACATTGACTGCTTTAGTCAGCGGATTTACGAGTACCTGGAATGCCTCAGGCCAAATACCCGACAGGGCTGTAGACGCAGGCAACATTGGGTTTTATGGCGCAATCGATAATACAGAAGGCGGACAAACTTCCCGTTACAATGCCAATATTGAATTGGTGAATAATTTTGATAATGGCGGCGTACTGCGTAACCGTATTTATTATACGCATTATAAATTTAAGCTGTATTCGAATTTTACTTTCTTTAAAGAAGATCCAATAAATGGCGACCAAATAAGGCAGGGTGAAGACAGAAACCTTTTAGGATATACCGGTTCCTACCAGAAAGATTTTTTATTGGGAAAGATTAAAACACAAATCAATGCCGGGGTTCAGGTACGATACGACCTTGTAGATAACCTGGAATTAAGCCGTACAAAGAACAGAACTATTACCACGTTGCCAATTATGCTTGGTGAAGTAAATGAATTAAATACTGGCGCATTTTGGTCGCAAAAATTTTCACTAACCCAAAAACTAGATATTACAGCCGGGCTTAGGGCCGACTACTTCAGTAATCGGTACAACGATCAATTGAATAGTCAGCAGTTATCATCGGATGCAGCGTTGGTAAGTCCTAAATTAAACTTCAATTACCGCATTAATGACAAAGTGGAATTATACTGGTATACTGGTCGTGGCTTTCATAGCAATGATACCCGGGTAGCCGTTCAGCAAAACGGAAAAAAAGTTGTACCGCCGGGATGGGGTTCCGATATTGGCGGCATATTTAAACCAGCAAAGAAATTGGTGTTACAGGCGGCTCTTTGGTATTTGCAGCTCGACCAGGAATTTATTTATGTTGGGGATGAGGGAGTAGTGGAACCAGGCGGCAAATCAAGAAGAGCAGGAATAGATTTATCGATGCGGTATGAAGTAGCCAATAATCTTTTTGCAGATTTAGATGTATCTGTTGCCAACCCAAGAGCAGTTGGCGTTGCTAAAGCTGACAGCTATTTACCGTTGGCGCCACGTTTTACCAGTGTTGGCGGCCTT
>JBBQQP010000257.1:0-5402 GCA_038215675.1 Chitinophagales bacterium
CATTTTAATACTTTCTGTTTCATTTCCGAAATAAAAATATAGCCTGGTTGCCGGGGTGTTTGCAGAATATGTGCATACCAGGTTTTTTCATTGGCTGTTACTACGCCCCATTCCTGTCCCTTTAAAACATTGCCCCTTGTACCGTAAATAGTGGTACCATATTGTTGTATCCATTTACCCATCGCTTTCAATGTATCCACAAACTCCGGCTGTATGTTACCATCTGCCATAGGACCTACATTTAATAAAAAGTTGGCATTTTGACTGGCAGCGTTGATCATGTAATGAATGAGTCCCTTCACCGTTTTATATTTTTTGTCTGTGATATTAAAGCCCCAGGAATCGTTCATGGTCTCGCAGGTTTCCAACGGCAATTGGGAGACGGCTGCACCTCCAAAACCAGTTGTATTAGAGCCCGGCAAATCCTTTTCAAAAGCCTGAAAATCTTCTCCCGGTATGGGTGTCAGGTGGTGGTTATTAGAGATTAAACACTTCGGCTGCAAGGAATGAATAAGTGGATAAATTTCATCATAATGCCAGTTTACTTTTGATTGCAGGGATTTATCATGGTCGTTGTCCAGTTGGTCCCAATGCCCATCGAACCAGATACCCGAAATTTCGCCGTAGTTGGTTAATAGCTCCGTCAACTGAGCCTTCATAAAACGGATATAACTTTCCCATTCGCTCTTTTCTGTTCTGCCGGTTCCCTTGCCTGTTTTGCCGGTTTCATACTGATAATCGCTGCGGTACCAATCGAGCAACGAATAGTAACAGAATAATTTGATTCCTTCCTTGTGACATTCATCCGCCAATTGCCTCAGCGCATCTTTTGCATAAGGGGTGTTGGTAATCTTCCAGTCGCTTTGTTTGGTATCCCAGTTGCTAAAACCATCATGGTGGCGGGTGATAAAGGTGATGTATTTCATCCCACCCGATTTAGCAATGGCCACCCATTTTCTGGCATCAAAACTTTGTGGATTGAATACATTGATGAGTCGTCCATATTCCTTCACGCCAATGTTGCGGTTGTTCATTACCCACTCACCATTACCTAATATGCTGGATGCACCCCAGTGAATGAACATTCCAAATTTCATATCCTGGAACTCTTTTCGGGCTGCAAGATTATCAGGTGAGGGAATGTAATTTTGAGCTGAAGTTGCCATCGAAAGCAACACAACACTTAAAGCTAAAATAAATGCTTTCATGTCTTTTAAGAATTTTTAATAAATGAATTATTTTATGTGGATCTTTCAGAATTTGTATTAAAGCCTATAAAATTTAACCTGGTCAATTTATAATTACAGTTCTTACCTTCTTGCCAATTTCATCAAAAAAAAAGAATCGTTACAAAGTCTAGCGAACCAAGATTTCATCAAGGAATACCCACGATTTCATTCCTGCTGAGCCATGCCATCCAGGTAAAACCAGGGTGCTTTTCACTTCAAATTTTACATAGCGAAAGGCAGACGCAGGCAAGTTAAACTCAAATACCTGGTTGATCTTCTCCTTTTGCTGATCCCCCCCGATAACAATTTTTCCAACACTTATGTATTCTTTCCCATTGTTGGAGACCAGACACGATACTGAAGCAGGATGAAGGACCCAACTCGAAGGGTCCCAGAGAGAGCTGATCGATATTGAAGCCGGACGAACTGATTGCTGTAAGTCAATCTTCAGGTTGAAATCGGTTCCTTGCCAGCCGATCCATTGAACTTTATAGTCGCTTCCTCCTTTAACACCATTGGTTAAAAATGATATATCTCCATTGCTGTTATCAGGAGAAGGCAATACATCTGATGTAACTTTTTTTCTGAAAGCGTAATTTCCTTTCACCTCTACATTAAGTAACCGCTTCGATGCTTCGTAATAAAGTTTCGGGGTAAGCCTCGATTCATTTAAATAGGGCACCGAAGCCTTGATACAGGTGTTATTGAAATCTTCCATAATTCTTTTCATCTTTTCCTCAACCTGTAACTCGCTGTTTCTTTCAACGTACCATCCCCTGACTCCAAATATATCTGTTTTACCAATTTCCATCATTGCGAACTGCAGCGGCAAACGGGAGATTTTTACATGAATCAACCTGGCCGAGTCACTCCTGACGGCATTTTCTGCCTGATCAAAGAACTGGTTGTACTTATTTACATTAGCGAGGGAAAGAAAGCTGTTTCGGTGAACCAAAGGGTGCTCATAAATATCCAGGCGTTCGCCGCTTTTAATTAACTCAGTTTGCAACTGGTTAATGTAGTTTTTAATCCAGGGAGCTGCTTTACCATAATAGCCTACTAGAAACTCGTCCATGGCTGCAGAAACATTTAGATCAGGGTTCCACAAGAGCCTTGAAATAATATAAACTTTTAACTCTGTGAACTCTAGTCCGGTAGAGCTATTTGCTTGTTGAAAATGCATCCGTGCCTGGTTTTTATAAAAAAATTGAATATTAGGCTGCAACACATGCAAGTTGGGAAAAGGACTAATAGAATGGGCAAAATCGATCACATAGTCCCATAAATAAATATTACTGCAAATTTTGCCCCAATCAGATATATCTTTTACAAAAGCCTGACTGCCTGGGTCCTGCTCAATTGGCTTACTTCTGTTTAACTCTATAGGGCAAAGCATTACCTGTACGTTTGGTGCAGGCCTGGTAATTTTTGGCGCATGGCGGCTATACTGGTAAGCTAGCGTAGATATGATCTTTTTTGGAAAACGTTTGGCCACTTCGTTTACAAAACGAATGATTGTACCTGCCGGACTTCCTTCGGCCATGTTTACCTTTTCACAATTATCGCAGGTGCAATAGCTATTGTTATCATTCTGGCTTACGGACCAATACAACTTGCCGGGCTGCAGCGCTATCTCCTTTTCTAGTTTCGCTATTACCAGTCGAAGTACTTCAGGATTCGTGAGGCACAGTTGATTGGCAACACGTCCGCCGTTCACAAGAGAAAAATATTCAGGATGACGCTGGAAATTTTCTTGCGTGGGAATAAGCCGATTGAATGTATGCACGTAATAACCATCTGCAAAATATTCATCCGCCATATTCAACCGGTTCCAATCGAGGTATTCTTCGTTTACCTTTTCATTGAAATACACGATGCGACATTCATTTTTTGGTTGATCTGAAAAATCAATTGCTGGTAAGTTTATATTTAACGATTTGGGAATTACCTGGTAAGTTTTACTATAATAACGGCAGCCGAGGTATTGCTCGAGCAAGCTTATGACTGCATAGATACAACCCTTATCAGCACCGCCTTCAATAAAAATATCCGGGCCTTTGGTAATAATTGAAAAGCCATCAGGATCTTTTATACCGGTACTTTTTTTTATCGAAAAAGCACTGCGAGTTTTCACGGTTGATGTAGGAAGTTTGCAGCCTGATATTTTATAAATATAATCCTGCAACAACAATGCAGCCTTTTTTTCTGCTACACCGGCACCAGTGGCAACAAAAATAACATAAGAACTTTTACCATTTTTAACTATGGAAATCGGGTAGTCGCTGCTACGTGCTTTCAAAGATGATGAGCCAACCAATAATACAAAAATCGCTAATAGCTTTTTCGCCTCCATTAACAAATTTGATATTAAGATTTTCATTTTTTTAATTATTTTCTAAGCAATTGAAATGGCTGATTTTTATAATAACTCTTGTAGATCAGTTGAAGTATTTAACCTGATAAACCCACCATCAATCGGGTAATCGCAACCGGTAATAAAAGCGGCTTCTTCGCTGCTTAGGTAAAGCCAAAGCTGCCACTTCTTCCGGCTTTGCCATCCGACCTATGGGCTGACTCCTCCAGCTTTGGTTGGTGTCCCCATCGATTGAAATCAGGAGCGACATCCGATTGCTCTCGTATTTGAAATGTATCCGTTTCTATTGATTATTTAAACCTGACTAACACTTGCTAAAGGTAAAAGGCGGGAGTAACTGTTGATAGTTGAAAATTTGCTTTTATTAAGGCTATTTTATCTTAACAAAAATGCTTTATTAAAACTTAAAACGGAATTGATCATCCCTTATTCAACCACATTTATAATGTCTCTTAGCCGGATATCTTTTGAAGAAGCCCCGATCATGATTCTGAATGCTCCCGGCTCTACTACCCACTTCATTGCACCATTTAGCATTCTTAATGATTCCGGTCCAACCATAAATGAAATCTCTTTCGACTCACCTGCCTTTAAAAAAATGCGTTGAAAACCCTTCAGTTGTTTGATTGGCTGGGCCAACGAGGATAGCAAATCACGGATGTATAATTGCGCTACTTCTTCCCCATCCCGCTGGCTGATATTCTTTATGATGCAAGAAACTTTCGTGGAATCATTTTTTGCAAACTGCTTCTGATCGATTTTTAAATTGTTGTACTCAAAACCAGCATAGCTTAAGCCAAATCCAAATGGATACAAAGGTTGCCCGTTCAGGTTAATGTAATCATCCGTACGCCCAGTTGGCTTGTGATTATAAACCAGTGGCAACTGTCCCTCAAACACCGGAAACGTAATGGGGAGGCGACCTGCAGGATTGTAATCACCAAACAAAACATCTGCAATGGCAGGTCCGCCTGCTTCACCCGGATACCAGGCATCCAAAATAGCAGGCACATTTTTATTCCACTGATTCATGGTGATAGCACTGCCGCCAATTAAAACAACCACCACCGGTTTACCGGTTGCTGCCACCTGGTTAATCAGGGCTTCCTGGTGACCGGGTAAATTTAAATAGGCCCTGTCCAGCGACTCGCCTTCTTCAATACCAACCACCACCACAGCTACCTCCGATTTTTTTGCAGCAGCCACGGCTTCATTTATTTTTTGTTGCCAGTTGTTGGACACACCGATGTTCCAAACCAGCTTAAACCTTGCATAACCCTGCGATTCAAAAAACTCCACCCGGATATCATAGCTTTTATCTTTTTCAAAATTATAGTCCACCAGATTTGTGCTAAAGGTTTGGCTCTTCCAATTATCAATGATCAATTTACCATCCAGGTAAAGCCGGTACCCATCGTTGCCTTCAAAACCGATTTTATATTTTCCGGTTGCTGGTGATTTTATTTTCCCGGTCCAACGCACCGAATAAAAATCATAATTGATATCCGGATGCGGACCATACAAGGTCCAGCCAAAATTCATTTCATCGTCAATCCGGGTTACAGCCGGGTTGCCTTTTAGCTGTACATTGTTAAAATATTCACCAGACAAACCGTTGACAGATTTTCCATTGGAAGTTGTAAATAAATTGGCCGAAGGCACTGTTACCCATTCCGGCGTATTGCGGCCACAACCCGCTGCATACTGTATGGCAACCGATTTGCCCAGTTTATTTTTTATGGCATCCAGTATATTTTCTTTGCCATTGCCGGGTCCGCTGTAACCGCCCAGACGTGCTT
>JBBQQP010000258.1:0-5392 GCA_038215675.1 Chitinophagales bacterium
TTGCCAAACGACTGATGGATTATGGTTTTCATGCACCTACGCTTTCTTTTCCTGTTGCGGGCACACTGATGATTGAGCCTACAGAAAGTGAAGGTAAAGCAGAGCTGGATCGTTTTTGTGATGCGTTGATTGGGATCTACCGTGAAATAAAAGCCATTGAAGATGGCAGTGTAGATAAAAAAGAAAACCTGTTGAAGAATGCACCACATACACTGCATGTAATTACTGCAAATGAATGGACCAAACCATACAGCAGGCAACTGGCAGCCTTTCCGTTGCCCTATGTACAGGAAAATAAATTCTGGCCAACTGTAAGCAGGGTTAACAATACATATGGTGACCGTAACCTGGTATGCACCTGCGAGCCTGTAGAAAGTTATATGGAGCCGGCTTTGAGTTAATTAAATCTTTAAGACATTTTTGCAAAAAGTTCAACTTAACCGGTTGGGCTTTTTTTATGCACGGATGAATTTTAGATGACCAATAATGTTGTACATTCCAACATGCAAAAGAAATATTTCCTCTTATATGGAGCAAATGGATACACCGGTCAGTTAATTGCGAGGCTTTCCGCAGCTTATAATCTTGATCCGATCCTTGCGGGCCGCAATCAAAAGGCTATTGAAGAATTAGCTGAAGATTTACAGCTACCCTATCGTGTGTTGGATTTAGGTGATACTGAAAAACTGCATAAAGTTTTGGACGAAGTAAAACTGGTATTGCATGCTGCTGGCCCGTTTCAAATAACAGCCAGGCAAATGATAGAAGCCTGCATCGCTACCGATACGCATTACATTGATATTACCGGCGAGATAGCCGTATTCGAAATGGCCAAACGCTACAACGATGCTGCAAAAGAATCCGGCGTTATGATTATGCCTGGTGTTGGCTTTGATGTGGTACCCACCGATTGCATGGCCTTATTTCTAAAAAACAAATTACCGGATGCTACCCATCTGCAACTGGCTTTTGCATCTGTTGGTGGTGGTTTATCGCATGGGACTGCCACTACCATGATCATGGGACTAGGTGAAGGAGGTGCCATCAGAGAGAACGGGAAAATAGTAGCCAAACCGCTTGGCCATAAGGGAATGTGGGTTGACTTTTCGGTAAAAGCAGGTATAGAAAAAAAGCTATTTGTAATGACCATTCCCTGGGGTGATGTGTCTACGGCCTACTTTACCACAAGCATCCCCAATATTGAAACCTACACTGGCATAAAACCCAATATATACAAAATGTTAAAGTTTCAGTGGTCCTTTAATTGGTTACTGAAAACACCGTTCGTCCGGAGTATTGCTATCAAAAAAATAAAGGAAAAACCAGCAGGCCCGGCAAATGAAATACGGGCGAAAAGCAGCAGTTTGATTTGGGGCCACGTAGCAAATGCAGCAGGAAGAAGGGTTTCTGCCACCATGAAGGTAAAAGATGGCTACACGTTGACCGCCCATAGCAGTTTACTTGTAGCACAGAAAGTATTGGCTGGTAATTTCAAACCCGGCTACCAAACACCGGCGGTTGTATATGGCGAAGATCTAATAATGGAAGTGCCGGATACAAAAAGAACTTTAGCCATTTATAGGTAAAGTTCTTTTTAAATAAACTATTTGACGCAGATATCTATGAAGGCGAAAATTCTTCAGTTTACCTGTTTGAAGGAATTGCTTTAAACAGTTGCAGCAGTTTGCTTTGGCAGGGATATCCTGTTAAACTCTGCGCCGCTGAATATTTTTGCCAGCTTGTTATCCTGTGACTGTTTCCACTCACTGATGTTGGTTTCGGAAACAATACGCCAGAAATTTTTTGATTTTAAATCTTCGTAGTCAGGTGATTGAACAAAAATACCTAATATGGTATTTCTTTTTTTAAACTCAATTTTAACTGCGTTTTTTGCAAGGTGCCCACCTTCAATAAATTTGGCAATAGCTTCGTTTATCATGTATTTTTTTTTGCAAATGTAGGCTATTTAAGCTGCATTTTTTCAAGTATTTCAATAAGCACGCCTGTTTCACGGTTTGTCTACCCAAATACGATTGGTTTAAGCCGACAAATGATCGAGCCCTAACTCGGGGTTTTCTCCCTTTACGCCATGAAAGAAATCAAGTATTATTTTAAGATCTGCCGCTTCATTATCCGTAGTATAAAACGGAGGTGAGAATCGGAATTCTTTGTGTTCGAAATCCAGGGCAAGCATTACAATGGGCACCTTGGCCAGGTGGGCAATATGGTAAAATCCGGTCCGCAGGCGATCTACTTTTTTTCTTGTGCCCTCTGGTGATAATGCAATGGCAAATGATTCATTGCTGTTAAACATATGTACGATCTGGTCTACAAAATTATTCTTACTAAAACGGTCAACCGGCACACCTCCCAATTTGCGAAACATAAAACCAAATGGCGGTTTAAACATTTCCTGTTTGGCAATAAATTTAATATGATCGATTTTTAAGAAACTTCTGAATGCAAAGCCCATAAATATATCCCAGCTACTAGTATGCGGCGCTACTACCATTACAAATTTTTTAAGGTCGGTAGCACTTGCATTCACCGCCTTCCAACCATTTATTTTAAGGTATAATTTAAAAAGATAATGTACCAACCTGTATTAGTTTTTAGTATCTGCAACTTACGGCATAGTATTTACAATTCCTGTAAAAGCAACCATTCTTATCTCCACTTTCAATTGTGGGTAAGGTCTCGTAATACAATTGCAAAAATTGCTTCGCACTGCAACCGTTTGCCAGATAGTTTAGCACCAGTGCGACAATTTGAAATATGTCGGGCGGTATTTAATAAACAATTGAATCCTTTACATTTGTTGAAACAAATATCCTTTCATGTCAACAACAGTTTTTCTATCTCACCAGTGGTTAAGTTTTTGGAGAGGCCGAAATGCCAATAAGAGTCTCGCCATTCAAATCGTTATCGGAATTTTTTACTTGCTGATATTTATAGAAATTGCGGCTCTAGGTATTTTGCTTCCATTTTTATTGCATGAAACAATGCCCGGTAAAGATCCAATCACGCTCTTCAACTCCTATATTGTTTATTATTTCCTGGTGGGATTACTAGCCCGTTTTCAACTGCAGGAATTGCCTTCGCTTAGCATTCAACCGTATTTAACGCAAAATATCAGCCGCAAAAAAATGTTGCAATTTTTAAATGTGCGTTCGCTGATACACGTAATTAATTTTTTGCCGCTATTTGTTTTTATTCCTTTTACCGTGGCGGAAATCATACCGGCCTACGGAACCATTGCAGGTAGTTGCTTTTTGATTGCCATGTTTTCGCTGGTAATCAACAACCATTTTTTAAACATGTACATTAAGCGCAAGACGGTTAATAACTCCTGGTTTTTTTTGGGGGTGGTGGTTTTTATTGCAGCGTTAAAAGGGCTTGATTATTTAAAGGTGTTGTCGTTCGAAAAAACATCTTCTTACGCTTTTATCGAATTATTACACAAGCCAATCCTCTGCCTGTTGCCATTGGCTTTGGCAGTGTACACATTCTTACTAAACAATGGATATCTAAAAAGTCACCTGTACATTGAAGAACTGGTGAGTGAAAAAAAACTAACAATTAGTAAACACTATTCTTTCCTGGATAAGTACGGTGATATCGGCGAAATGATTGCGTTGGAACTAAAATTAATTTTTAGAAATAAAAGGCCCCGGTCGCTGATGATCTTATCCGGTGTGATTTTATTGTATGGTTTTCTTTTTTACCCCCGTTATATTGAAACGGGTAACTATGCCGCCTTGTTCCTTTTTGCATTGTTGATAACGGGTATGTTTATCACCAATTACGGTCAGTTTTTATTTGCCTGGCAAAGTAGCCATTTTGATGGCATGATGAGCTACAACATCAACATGAAACAATATATCAAAGCCAAGTTTACGCTGTTTGTCGTGGTATGTTCCTTGCAATTTTTGCTTGCGAGTTTTTATGGATTGATGAGCTGGCGGATTTTACCCATCCAGCTCGCTGCATTTTTGTATGGTATCGGAGTTAATTCTTTTGCCACCATTTATGCCGCCACTTTCAATTACCGCTATCTCAACCTGACAAAATCGGCGAGTATGAACTTTCAGGGAATTGGCACGATGCAATGGATGCAATCACTGGTATTTTCTTTTGGGCCTGCACTGGTTTTTTATCTGTTAAACAAATTCATCGGATTTTGGACAGCAGTTATTAGCATCAGCGCACTTGGTATGATGGGGTTGGCTTTTAACGAAATGCTCATTAACTGGCTGGCCGGTCAATTCAACATTCGCAAACATAAAATCCTGGAAGGATTTAGGGAACGATAACAAATCAATTATCCAATTACTCAATTAACCAATTACTCAATTTGGAAACAACCCAATTACATTCATTTTCAAATTGAGCCATTTTCAAATTTTCAAATTAACCAGATGATTTCTATAAAAAATTTAAAAAAAACGTACAAAGGAATTGATGCCGTCAATATTGAGGCGCTTGAAATATATGCCGGTGAGGTGATTGGTTTAGTTGGCAATAACGGTGCTGGTAAAACTACTTTTTTTCGTCTTTTACTGGATTTGATTAGAAGCAATGAGGGCGAAATTTTATCGAAAGGCAAAGTTGTAACGCAAACAGAAGAATGGAAAAGCTATACCGCTGCCTATATTGATGAAGGGTTTCTGATAGATTATCTTACACCCGAAGAGTATTTTTACTTTGTTGGAAAATTAAACCAGCTCTCCAAGCCGGACGTGGATACATTTTTACAAACTTATCTTGCTTTTTTTGATGATGCCATTTTAAATAAAGGAAAGTACATACGGGATTTTTCAAAAGGCAATCAATTTAAAATCGGCATCGTTGCAGCGTTGCTGACCAATCCGGAATTGTTGATATTGGATGAACCATTTGCCAATCTGGATCCCACTACCCAACTAAGACTGGTAGACATGATCAAGGCGATGGCTGCCAATAACAGTATGTGCATCCTAGTATCGAGTCACGATATTAACCAGGTATCTGAAGTAAGCAGCAGGATATTATTAATGGAAAAAGGTAAAATAATAAAAGACATCGCAGGGGGCGAAACTGCTTACGAAGAATTGGTTGATTATTTTAAGGTAAGAGGATGAAAGTAGAATACTGAGTAAATAATGTGTTTAAAAAAGATTTTTGACAGAGAAGACAAAGGACAGAATACTGCGCCTGTGACACAGGACAAAGCCTGCGCCTGACGTCGAACTCTAAATGTGTTACAGCATTAAAGGCCTCAACCTTTTATTTTCCGATTGTTCCTAATTTAAAAGAAATCCCTATATTTGCTGCTTATATTTAATACAATACAATTTTAAAATGGACAAAACACTAGGCACCGTTAAGTTTTTCAATTCTGAAAAAGGATTCG
>JBBQQP010000259.1:0-5382 GCA_038215675.1 Chitinophagales bacterium
TTTCTGGAGTTGTATCCGGTAAGAAGTTACCAATCTACCATTTCGCAGGAGCTTGTTTTTACCTTTCCATCACAAGATACCGTTCAGCAAATTATGGTGGAATGGCTCAATGAAAAAGAAAGTATTTTGACCAATGTTAAAGTGGATCAAACCATTGAATTAAGCCAGGCTGATGCGGTTGCTAAAAATAGTTCAGCACCCGCCGACGCAACAAAAATATTTACAGATATTACTGAAAAAGCCGGTATTGATTTCAAGCATAGAGAAAATGAATTCATTGATTTTAAAGACGAAGTCCTCCTGCCTTATCAATTGTCTAAGCAAGGGCCGGCACTTGCAAAAGGAGATGTAAATGGGGATGGCCTCGAAGATATTTTTATTGGCGGAGCAGTCGACCAGGCAGGGATGATTTACCTGCAAACAGCAGGTGATCATTTTATGCAATCCGTCTCTCAGCCATGGGCAGCGGATGCTGCCAGCGAAGATGTAAATGCGGTGTTTTTTGATGCGGATAAAGATGGCCATCCTGATCTTTACGTGGTAAGCGGCGGAAATGAATATGGCGATCAGTCTCCTGAATATGCCGACAGATTATACCTAAACGACGGTAAAGGAAATTTCACTAAAAGCTTCGATGCGTTACCTTCAATGCTAAGCAGTAAACAAACCATTGCGGCGGCAGATTTTGACAAGGATGGTGATATAGATTTATTTGTTGGTGGCAGGGCAGTACCTGGATCATTCCCTGTAGCGTCTCGAAGCTACCTGTTGAGGAACGATTCAAAAAATGGACAGGTTCGGTTCACGGATGTAACGGCCAAGGTTTGTCCGGCCCTGCAAAAACCTGGTATGGTAACGGCTGCTCAATGGGTGGATATTAATAAAGACCAATATCCTGAACTGGTGTTGGCCGGCGATTGGATGCCCGTGATGTTGTTCAAAAATAACAAAGGAAATTTAGAAGATATTTCCGCTGCTTCCGGATTCAAAAACTTAAATGGTATGTGGTCGACATTGAATGCAACTGATATTGACGGAGATGGCGACATTGATTTTTTATTGGGTAATTGTGGTTACAATGACCAGTTTTCAAAAACCAATAAAGAACAGCCACTTCAACTGTATGTAAACGATTTTGATGACAATGGTATCATTGATGCGATCATGTGTTACTATATCCAGGGCAACAGTTATCCGATGGCATCCAGAGATGAATTGCTGGATCAGCTTCCCGGATTAAAAAAGAAATATGTGCATTACCGGGATTATGCGAATGCTACGATCAACGATATTTTTTCGCCGGAAAAAATAAAACAGTCTATCCTTTTGCATTGTGATGAACTGGCTTCGGGGATTTTATACAATGATGGAACCAATCATTTTACATTTAAGCCTTTTCCTTTGCAGGCACAGGTGTCAAAAATATTTGGTATTGAAACGGCCGACTTTGATCACGACGGTAAAACCGATGCGTTGTGCACTGGTAATTATTTTCCTTACCGGGTACAATTGGGCCGTTCAGATGCAAGCCTTGGTTTACTCATGAAAGGCATGTCCGCTGCTAATTTGGAAGTAGTTCAACCATCCGATAGTGGTGCATACATCGACGGTGATGTAAGAGCAACGGTGCTGTTAAAAAATAAGGCCGGAGAGAATATAATTGTAGTTGCAAAAAACAATGATGGCGTGCAGGTATTAAAAGTTAATAGCCAATGAAACGAATAATATGGATCATATGGTTCCTGCCACAAATTTCTTTTGCTCAGGCAAATGATTGGGAAACGGATGCGGCACCTTTACACCAGGCTCAAAAGGCTTTGACGGATGTAATCATTCATGATATTTTTTCTCCTCCGGTGGCCAGTAGAATTTATGTCTATACTAATATTGCGGCTTATGAAGTGTTGGTGAAGGCGGATAAAAATGTTCGTTCTCTCAACGGTCAGCTAAATTTATTTCCGGTAATACCTGCAGCTACTAAAAAGGTAAATTTTTCTTTAGCGGCAATAAATGCTTTTTTAATCACCGGAAAAAGTCTGGTTTTTTCAGAAGCCATTTTGCAGGATTCTATCAATCATATTTTGGAATGGTATCAACAAAAAGGAATGACGCCGGAAGTATTTAAATCTTCCCTTGAGTATGGCTCACAGGTGGCAACTATTGTACTGCAATGGGTAGCAAAAGACAAATACAAAGAAACACGCAGCCTCAGGCGGTATAGCTTTTTAAAACAAGATGGAAAGTGGATGCCTACTCCGCCGGTTTACATGGCTGCTATTGAAGCTTATTGGAGTAAAATCCGGCCATTGGCGATTGATTCCTGCAACCAGTTTCAGCCAGCATTGGCGCTTTCGTTTAGTACAGACAAAAAAAGTTTGTTTTATCAACAGGCCCGGGAAGTATATGACTCCACCTTAAATTTATCTCCGGCGAATAAAGCAATAGCCAGCTTTTGGGATTGTAACCCTTTCGCTGTAAGTACAGATGGGCATCTCATGTATGCGGTAAAGAAAATATCTCCGGGTGGCCATTGGATGTCCATTGCAGGATTGGTTAGCCGCAACAAAAAAGCAAGTATGCTGAAAGCATCTGCCGCATATACGCTAACTGCCATTGCATTGTTTGATGGTTTTATTAGTTGTTGGGACGAAAAATACAGGAGCAACGTGATTCGTCCGGAAACCTATATCAACAAGTACATGGACGAAAGCTGGCGGCCGCTGTTACAAACCCCGCCATTCCCGGAGTATACAAGTGGGCATAGTGTTATCTCAACTGCAGCAGCTGTGGTACTTGGCAGTTTGTTTGGCGATGATACCGCCTTTGACGATGATACCGAAGTGGAATTTGGGTTACCGGCAAAACATTTTTCGTCTTTTACCGAAGCGTGCAATGAAGCTGCTATCTCCCGTTTGTATGGAGGAATCCATTACAGGGCGGCGATTGAAAATGGACAAGCACAGGGAAGGAAATTAGGTCAATGGGTTGCCAGGAAAGTCAGGCTGATGTGATTTACACGTCGTTTGTATTTTACAACACTACCGATTTAGTAAAAAACAGATCATCAAATAAAAAATCATAGCGTATGACTTTAACCCTTAAATATTGCTTCTTTATTTTATTGTTCTTTTCCCACTTTGCCAATGCACAAAAAACGTTTGTTTTTAAAAACGGCTTGTATGTAAATGGAGTGCATCATTATGGAAGAGAAGCGCTTTACGCAGATAGTCTTGCATTTCGGCTTTACAACCAGTCGTTGGAAAGGCCGGTTGCAGATAAAGTATTTTCACAAGCAGGTAATGGAGAACCAATTGTATGGAAGGAGGTGATGGCAGACAGCAGCAATGCTTTTAAAAGCAGGCGATTTGGTGCCGGAGGCTATTTATATTTAACCTATACTTCGCCGGAACAAAAAAATGTGCTGCTTCATATCAAAGGCAACAGTGCCGTGTTTTTTAATGGCGTTTTACATGCCGGTGATCCATATAGTTCCGGTTGGTTATTCATTCCAGTTCAATTAAAAAAGGGATTGAACGAATTGTATGTGCGTACCTATTTTCAAACCACGGCTGCTATTTTATTTCCTGAAAAACCAGTCATGATCAGCACGGCTGATTCTACCATGCCGCACGTTGTCATCAATCAACAGCAAGGTGTTTTACAGGGCGCCGTTGTTATCATCAATGCAGGATCAAAAGCCATTCAAAAAAGTCAGCTAAAGGCAACCGTAGGCGGCGAAATGATGGTAACCAATCTTCCCGAAATACCTGCATTATCTTCCCGGAAAATTATTTTTAGTTTCAATGCAGCCGGCATTAAACAAACAGGTAAATATGATTGCAGTTTACAATTAATGACCAGTAATAAAGCCATAGATGAAACAAAAATGCTGGTGGAGGCGGTGGATGTTTCAGCCAAATACAGCAGCACTTTTATAAGCAATATTGATGGTAGTTTGCAATACTATGCGGTGGCGCCTCAGTTGAATGGTACAAAGGAAAATGCTGCCTTATTTTTATCCGTACATGGCGCCGGCGTAGAAGCCATCGGCCAGGCAAAAGCATACCAGTCAAAAGATTGGGGCACGCTGGTAGCTGCTACCAATCGCCGCCCGAGAGGCTTCAACTGGGAAGATTGGGGAAGGTTGGATGCATTGGAAGTGTTATCGATTGCAAAAGAAAAATTTAAGCCCGATCCGCAGCGGATTTATTTAACCGGTCATTCAATGGGCGGACATGGCACCTGGTTTTTAGGGGCAACCTATCCCGGTAACTGGGCAGGCATTGCACCTTGTTCGGGTTATCCAACGTTAAAAGAATATGGTTCAGCGGATGGTAAAATTCCGGATAGCAGTACAAACACTTTTGAACAATTGCTCCTGCGTTCGGGCAACCAAAGCGATGTACTAAAATTAGCGACCAACTACAAGGCATCCGGTGTGTATGTTTTGCATGGCGATTCAGATAGGGTAGTTTCGGTAAACTATGCCCGGCAAATGAAAAACGTATTGGCTAAATTTCATCCCGATTACAGCTATTATGAATACCCCGGCGGCGAACATTGGTTTGGCGACCAGAGTGTAGATTGGAAACCGTTATTCGATTTTTTTAAATGGCACACACGCCTTGCTGATAGTGCAGTGAATGAAATAGATTTTACCACTTCAAGTCCGGGCATTTCGGCCACCTATCGTTGGGCATCGGTAGTGCAGCAGTTACATCCACTGGCCTATAGCCGCATACAGTTGCAGCGAAATCTTCATACAAAAAGTATCAAAGGATCCACTGAAAATATTCAGTTGCTTAAACTGGCTTTGAATGAATTTGTTCCCAACACGACGATATCGATCATGCTTGATGGCAGCACCAGTATTTCATATAAAGTAAAGGGCGATAGGGATAGTATTTACCTGGGTAAACAATCCGGCGATTGGTCTATTACGGGTAAGCCCGGTAGCAATCAAAAAGGGCCTGACAGGTACGGTACTTTTAAAGAAGCATTTAATCATAACATGATTTTTGTTTACGGAACAAAAGGCACCAAAGAAGAAAACGAATGGAGCCTGAATAAAGCAAAGTATGATGCGGAGTCCTGGTACTATCGTGGAAACGGAGCCGTGGACATTGTTTCTGATAAAACATTTTTAACAATGAATACCGTTGGCAGGGGCGTGGTACTGTATGGCAATAAAAGCACCAATGCTGCATGGGAAAGTTTGTTAGCAGATTGTCCCATTCAGGTAGAGCGCAATATGGTAACCGCAGGTGATAAAACATGGACCGGAGACGACCTCGCCGGATACTTTACCTGGCCTATAAAAAATTCGCCCTTTACTTCCGTAGCAGTTGTAAGTGGCAGCGGATTAAAAGGGATGCGGGCAGC
>JBBQQP010000260.1:0-5373 GCA_038215675.1 Chitinophagales bacterium
CGACTGATGTATTGGATGGATATTGCATCAGCATTGGCTGCGATGAAACATAGTGGTTCGCCTGTGGTGACAGCATCCGTAGATAATATTTCTTTCAAAACACCTATTAAACTGGGCAATGTTGTACACATAGAAGCGAAGATTACCAGGGCATTTTCTACCAGCATGGAAGTGCATTTAAAAGTGTGGGGCGAAGATGTATTGCATCAATATAAGTATAGAAGCAATGAAGCATACTTTACTTTTGTGGCCCTTGATCCCAATGGCAATCCCAAACCTGTTAACCAGATCATTACTGAAACCGATGGTGAAAAAGAATTGTATGAAGGGGCTTTAAGAAGAAGACAACTGAGGCTGGTATTGGGTGGCAAAATGAAACCGGAAGATGCGCAAGAGTTGAAGGCATTGTTCAACAGCACAGCTCAATCAGGCTCATAGTTAAAGGGGAGCATATTTGCGGCCTTTTCATAAATCCAGTATCCGCTATATTCCACATCCATCGGATTGTTGATAATGCCGGTGCTGGTTATTTGCAAAAAATCAGATTTAATGGTAATATAAGCACGAAAACCGACAGGCATACTCCCCTGTATAAACGTGTTCTTTTTTAAATACCATTTAGATGCTGGTTCCTTATCATATTGAACCATCAGCTTGTTTTTGAAAGAAAGTTTATAATTGTATACATTACTGGTATCGGGCTTAATTATCTCACCGGCAGATACCGGAACAGCCATATCCATTTTGTTTTGTCCATAAACTTTTTTCACAATACCGTTTGCCGCACGATTGGTATCACCAGATAAACTGACCGGCTTTATCAGATAAATTTTAAACGCATCTTCGCTTAAACGGTTGGCAATCAGCGAGCGAAAAAAATGTACGGTGCTGCCATAGTAACAACGTTTCCTGTTTTTTTGCCACCTGTTTTTGTCGCCCATTTCCTCAAAGCGGGTGTAGCCGTAATAGAAGGTGCGGCCATTCCCTTTATCAAACGAAAAATCAACCAGTTCAAACCTTATTTTATAGCCCAGCATTTTATTGATGATCACCAGCGGTGTATCGCTGTAAGCCCTGATGGTATTGTTATTATCGCCACTTGTAAAATAGATATCCTTTCTATTTTCAATACTACTTCGGGAAGCCTCCTCCGTAATACCTAAAAAATTCTGTTCAAAGATGCCGAGGTATTTTCTTCGGAGTGCGTCCGGCAGAATCAATACATCTCTCAACTGTTGTTCTTTTTGCTCCAGCCTAAACACATAAATTTTATGCAGATCGATCGTAGAAGGAACGTTGAATACCAGTAGTTCATAACCTACACCGGAAACAATAAGTTCGGCGTTTACCATATTGGGGAGCTGCAGCGAAAATTTTCCGGCCGCATTGGCGCTGGTGCCAATAGAAGTATTATTGAAATATACACTGGCACCCTCCAGGGGCAAACCAGTGTTCTCACTTATTACAGTACCGTTAATAAATTGCTGGGCCATCGTTGTATGTGGCAACAGTAACAATAATATAGCAATAGAAAGGGAAATTGCGCTTTTAAAAAATATCATACAGATTAAAATGATGCAAAGTTATTACACGAATGCCAGGTACGAATTTCACGAATTACTTTTGTTAAGTTGAGTGCTGATTGTGAATGGAGAATGGTCAAAGGTGGCTGCCGTTTACTTAAAAAAATTATCATCATCATTAATTATTATTCAATTAAACGTTGTGTGGCATTCCATTAGTTTTTAGGGTATTAAATAAAAAAGGCTGAAAATATTCGACAGCAGCCATTAAAAAATCAAGTCTATTTGATCCGGCCATCGGGCAAAGGCGTATTATCCGTTTCGGCTGCCTCCCTGCCTGAAATGTCAATTTGAGAATATGCTGTAAAACTGAGGAGCAGGAGCGCAATCACGCAGCAGTAACTAAGTTTTGCAGGTACAGGATCCATGGCTTAATTGTCAGTCTTTGTGATTGAATGATGTTTCCCTTGTAGCATGAATTTTTTGCTTTGTTCAATGGCATCCATCACTTTTTCAAGTATCATTTCAGTTGAATCATCATAATCAATTACCATTGGTTCTTTAAACGTTACCGATATATTAGACCCACGCTTTTTAAACCCCAATCCCTTTTTATTAAAGGCCCGCCAGAAGCCGCTAATCACCACCGGTACCACAATGGGGCGGTGATGTTTGATGATAAAGGCGGTCCCCTTTCGGCCGGGTGCAAAAGGTTTGGTGGTTCCCTGGGGAAAGGTAATCACCCAGTTATTCTGTAATGCTCTTTCAATTTTTCTTGTGTCACTCGGATCAAGGTTCTTTCTCACTTCCTGTCCTTCTTCACGCCAGGTACGTTTAACCGTAATGGCACCACCCAAGCTAAATAAGCGGCTAAACCAGTTGCTCTTCATTGTTTCTTCGGCGGCTACATAATAAATTCTCGTACAAGGCCACAGCAGGTAATAAGGCACGCCCAGCTTATGTTTCTTTCGCCAGCTAATAGCGCAAAAAATATGGATGAATGCGATAACATCTAAAAAATAGGTTTGATGATTGCTTACAAAAAGAACATTTTTTTTAGGAAGATTGTGCAGGTGCTCCATGCCATTTATCTGCAATTTATTTACGAGGTTAAGTCCGGGATAAGTAATTGCGCCAACAATCGAATATACCAAACCTTTCACCAGCCTCGTCTCCTTAAGTTTTTTAAAAATATTTCCCATGTAATTCTTTTAAACAATATTCCCTTCGCAATATACACAATAATCATTTTTTTAGAAGGCTATATTTATTTTAAATCTGCATTGTACAGGGTAGCCTATTGATGCAAACCTACCTGCTGTCATAGCCCCATACAATGCAAAAAAGGTTGTCCATCCTAAAGTGAAGTACTACAACTTTAATGCCCCCATCCTGCCTCCCAAAAGAATTAGTTGATATCTTTACGGCATATGAAACTGACAACAGTAATTTTTGATATGGATGGCCTGCTGATAGATTCAGAGCCTTTGTGGAGCGAAGCTGCTGAAGAAACTTTTAAGCCCTACGGATTCCAGTTAACCCCGGCGCAATATGCCACTACTACGGGTATGCGAACAAAAGAGTTTGTAGAAGCATGGTTCTATCACTATAAAATTGACACCCGGTTTCTTGAAATTGCAATCAAAGACATAATGGATACGGTAGTGCATAAAGTAGCCACCAAAGGCAAGCCCATGCAGGGGATTGAACATATCTTTAATTTTTTTATCAGCCGCAATTTCAAAATCGGGCTGGCAACTTCTTCAGGCACTGCGCTCATTGATGTGGTAGTTAACAAATTAGGCATCCGCAGCCACCTGCATGCCATTGAATCCGCTGCAGACCTTCCATTTGGCAAACCGCATCCACAGGTTTATTTAAATTGTGCTGCAAATCTCAACAGTCATCCTACAGAGTGCATTTGCTTTGAAGATTCTTTCAATGGCATGATCGCTGCAAAAGCCGCCCGCATGAAATGCGTGGTAGTACCTTCTGCAGAAGATCACCAAAACGTAAAATTCAATGCAGCAGATTTAAAGCTATCATCGCTGCAAAATTTCAATGAGCTGTTGATGCATAGTTTATAAGAAAATTATTTTGGTCCGGGCTAAGAAGCAATGTGGAACACTGTTGCGTCGCCCTCTTGTACGGCATCACATTGGGGAGCATTGATTGATACGATGGCTAAGTAATGCTGGTAGTAAATAATGAACAGTTCTCCCACTAAAAAAAGACAACGAGACACGATAGAAAATCTAAAAGCAGCTTAATGGACAGAAGGCAATTTTTCAAGCTACGGCTTTATATTACCGGAATTATAACCATCGCAATTTGGATAATATTAGCATGGGATTATAATCATGGGGGTGTACCGGGCCACCACATTTTAGCTGATGAAACCTTGCCTAAAATTTCTAATTGGTGGGGAGGCCTATTACTTCCCCTATTGACCTGGTTTTTATTGTATCGGATACAAATTAGAAGCACTACAACCAACGGTGGTAATGCCGAAACACCCACCTATTTTAAAAATATTCTTTATCGGTTCGCCCTTGCTTTGTTATTCGGTATTGTGCTTGCTGTATTTTTTAGTTTTGGCAAAACAGATATTCCCGGCTACATGATTTTAGTAGTTTTTCCACTTGCCCTTTTTTTTCCAATCTATCTTTCAGAATGTTTGTTAGGCTTTGTAATTGGTATGACCATTACATTTGGTGGCGTACTTCCAACCGGTATCGGTACAATTTTATTATTGTTGTGTGCATTGATTCATCTGGTAATTCGACCGGCAATATTATATGTTACTTCAAAAATTACAGGTGTTGCACCGTCAAAAAAATAAAACTTTTACAAGTGCCAAGCCCCTATCTGTATTCTTTACTACCAGCATTTTTACTTCATCAACAACACATCATAAATGCACCGTTGGTGACAACCCATTGCACAAATTCGGGTATCAACCCATCTATTATCGACTTTACATTTGCTAAACACCATCCTAAATAGCATCAAAAATTTTACTCAAAAAACCAAAGCCATCTCAACTATTTCTTTACACCATTTATTTTTTTGACCACAGGAAATACAAAAAACTAAGAGGCCGATACAAGTAACCAAATAAAAGACCAGGAAATAAATATTCCCGATGGTCTGGTTTGGAAAAATAAAAAAAGTATTGTTGTTACGAGGTAATATAACAGTCCGGAAAGCGCTACATTTTTATAATTGTTCTGTTGATTTTAAACGGTAGTTTATTCTTCCGTTTTTGTATAGATCACATTCCGTTCTTTCAGATAATTCAGTATAAAATTAAAGCAGGTTTCGTCCTGACCAATTAGTTCCGGCGGAAATACACCCTTTGCTGTAAACAGTTTATTGACCAGCATATTCAATGCGGCCGTGCAGGTGTAACCGGTAGTGCGGCTCATGCTGCTGGTTTCGGTGGCGGCGTCGTATTCATCGTACAATTCATAATTGATGGTAGCTTCGGCGCTGCTTATTTTAATGGACATCAGCGTAAACTCCGCTTCATTGGCACCTAGTTTCCATTGGTCAAAAAGCAGGGAAGCGGTAAAATCCAACGGTGAAATCTTTTGGCCTTTAAAACTGATGGGGATTGTATTTAAAAACCCGGCTTTAATCAACCCCTTCATCAAATCAATATGTCCGGGATAACGCAGGGTTTTCTCTTTCATGTTGGGGATATGCGCCATGGTAAATAAAATACTCCGCAAGCCATCCGTATTAAAAGATTCCAGCGTTCCTACTTTATCAAAATCAATCAACTCCGCATCGCTCAATGCAGGCTTTGTTACAATACAACCATTTTCTACATAACGTGCAGGTCTTG
>JBBQQP010000261.1:0-5323 GCA_038215675.1 Chitinophagales bacterium
GGCGGACCTTGAGCGGTATGGTAATACTTCTATCCTGCCTGCGGTAAATACAGTGCCGGGAGTAAAAATGGATGAGCGAAGTCCCGGTAGTGTGCGATTATCCATTCGTGGGAATTTATTGCGTTCACCCTTCGGCGTTCGAAATGTAAAAGTGTACTGGAACGGGATCCCATTTACTGATGCCAACGGAAATACTTATTTAAACCAGCTTGGGTTTGATAATGTTGGCAAAATCGAAATCATCAAAGGTCCAGGTGGCAGCATGTATGGTGCAGGAACAGGAGGCGTGGTATTATTGAGCAGCAGGAATGCAGATAACGAGGAAAAGAGTGTTTCCATCAATACATTGGCGGGCAGTTATGGGATGGCCGAAACCAATTTTGCTTACCGCAATGAAACAGGTAATGCCAATTACACGCTGCAATATGCTCACCAGCAAGCAGATGGCTGGCGCAATCATACCAATACCCGGCGGGACGTGGCCAATTATACCGGAACCTTTACCATCAATCCAAAGCAAACCATCAGCACCAATATTTTTTACAGCGATTTGTATTATCAAACTCCGGGCGGATTGACACAGGCGCAGTTGCTCGCAAATCCACGCCAGTCAAGGCCTGCAGGCGGACCATTTCGTAGTGCGGAACAACAGCAGGCTGCCCTCTTTGTAAAAACATTTTATGCCGGTTTTTCGCATGAATACCGGTTCAACCAAAATTGGACGAACAATACCAGTATTTACACCTCCAGCACCCGTTTCCGCAATCCAAGTATTTTGAATTACCAACGCAAAACAGAACAGGGGATAGGCGGACGAACCGTTACGGCTTATCAGTATAAAAATATGCGTTTCCATCTCGGTGGTGAATACCAATATGGCTTTACTTCTACCCGTACTTTCGGCAACAAGTCAGGAGTGCCTGATACCTTGCAATTTGATGATGAGATAGCTGCAAAGCAGTACAATGTATTTCTACAATCAGATATTACGCTGGTTCGTAATTTTATCATCAATGCAGGATTAAGTTATAATAACTATGGTTATGGATTCACCAGGTTGAACAATCGCCCGGTAAAGGAAATCAATAAAACATTTGCACCGGTGCTGATACCACGTTTATCCCTGCTTAAAAAGATCGGTGTTTATTATAGCCTGTATGCCACCGTTAGCAAGGGCTACTCGCCACCTACCATTGATGAAATTGTGCCCTCTACCGGCATCTTTAATGCCACTTTACAGGCTGAGGCGGCTACCAATTATGAATTGGGCTTTCGGAGCGAATTAATACCGCATAAACTCTTTGCTGATGTAGCAGCTTACTATTTTCAATTGAACAATACCATTGTTACCCGAAGAGATGCTGCCGGGGCTGACTATTTTGTAAATACCGGTAAAACAAATCAAAAAGGAATTGAACTATCGCTGAGCTATTACCCGGTATTAAACACCATTAATTTTTTGCAGGAATTAAAACTGTGGAGTAATTACACCTACATCAATGCAAAATTTAAAACTTATCAGCAAGGTGCCAATGATTATTCAGGCAAAAAGCTGACCGGCACCTCACCCAATGTATTTGTTGCCGGAGCGGATGCGGTAACAAAAATTGGCCTTTATGCCAATTTAACGTATAGTTATACGGATATGATTCCGTTGAATGATGCCAATAGTTTTTTTGGCACGCAATACAACCTGTTTTTTGCAAAGCTGGGCTACAAAAAGCAATTGGGTAAAAAGGCAAAAGGAGAAATTTATTTTTCTTATGATCAGACATTTAATACACCTTATGGGTTGGGAAACGATCTGAATGCAGCGGCTAACCGCTATTTCAATCCATCAGCTCCGCAAAATTTTCTGGGTGGTATTAAAGTTCAATACAATTTATAATGTTGTACAATTCCGAAACATCCTTGTTTTATTTTAATTTGAAATATGGAAATTTATTTGGTAAGACATACTACACCCGCTGTTGAAAAAGGCATTTGTTATGGACAGGCAAACCTGGACGTAACAGAATCATTTCATAGCGAAGCAGCCATTATCCGGCAGCATTTACCAGAAAATGCAACCGCCGTTTATTCAAGTCCGCTGCTACGTTGTAAGCTATTGGCAGAGCATTTATATGCCGGTCATACCATTCACCTGAAAGATGAACTCATGGAAATCAATTGCGGTAACTGGGAGCTAAAAGTTTGGGACGACATACCCAAACATGAAATTGATCCCTGGATGAAAGATCTTATAAATGTGCGCATACCTGCCGGTGAAAGCTACACAGATGTGTATGAAAGGGTAAAAGAATGTTTTAATAAAATTGTTGACTTATACAAGCCGGATAATAGCGGGCAATTTCCTGCAAAGCCAAACACAATTAGCCGGACGGTAATTGTAGCCCATGGTGGCGTTATTCGTAGTATTTTATCTCATATCACCAATACACCGCTCCAGGATTCATTCAAGGTATTTACGTTGCATTATGGTTGTGTTATTAAGATTGTGCAAAAGAATAACGGCCTGTTGCATGAGGTATTATCTAATGTTGCGCATGAAAAAGAGACTCATAAGCCATCCAGCTTGTAAGCCTGGAGAATTCTTAATGTTGGTTTAGCAGGGAGTTATAGTGCCTGTCTGATAGGAGCGTGGATTCCATTGCCACAGTCGTTAGAGAAGTTAGCATTACTTAACGATAATTTGAAATATGCCAATCGCCGTTTCCAGTGTTTGAACAGTATATTTGCAAAAATTATTAAAAATTGGATTTCAGTCAAATAGCAATCAAGGAAATACTGACCGTGACTTTTACGCTTTTTGCAGTAATTGATATGGTGGGTAATATTCCGGTGCTTGCAACCCTCAGGCTGAAGATGGGTGGAGAGATTCGTTCTACCCAGGCCACATTGGCATCTGGAGCCCTGATGATTCTTTTTTTATTTATCGGCAAGCAATTTCTAGATTTACTGGGCCTGGATGTGCAATCATTTGCGGTGGCAGGTAGTATCGTGATATTTATTATTGGGCTTGAAATGGTTTTGGGGCACGAGTTTTTCAAATCGGACAACAATCCCAAAAGTGGAAGTGTAGTGCCCATTGCTTTTCCGCTGATAGCCGGGTCAGGCACGCTTACAACCATCATGAGTTTAAAGGCCAACTACAACGATGCCAACATATTTTTTGGTATCCTGATTAACTGTGTAGTGATTTATATCGTACTCAAATCATTGAAATGGATTGAAAATTTCTTAGGGCCTAATGGAATGACGATTATAAGAAAATTTTTCGGCGTAATATTGCTGGCCATAGCGGTAAAAATATTCGGCAGTAACATTGCCCATTTCGGAAAATAGCCTACCGGCCACGTAGTACAATGGATAGTATAAGGGCCTCCGAAGCCCCAGATTCAGGTTCGATTCCTGACGAGGCCACAAAAGCGAAAAGTCGGCAAGACTAATATGTGTTTACCCACACCAAATTCAATTTGGTGTGGGTTTTTCGTTTTGGACGCAGTTTGATACCCTTGGATTCACTTTGGTTAATTGATGTGATGTTAGCCAAATATTGAAGTAATATTGATTTTCCGCAAGTACGTAAATAGGTCTGGGAAATGCTTTTTACACATACATACTCCAATTGGTAAAAGTTACTGATATTGTAAAATTAAAATTCTACAAAAGATACATGGAGGATACCGGAGTGTATACCACGCCCATGGAATTAAATCTTTAAAGCATTTTCATTCGGGATCAATAAAAGAAAAGGGAGAAGAGTGCTATAGTTGGATATCGTAATCAAGAAGCGCTCAAATTCTTTGTGCATACAATAACCCGAAAAGGATAAAATTTATGTCGCTGTGTTATTCCGATCTAAAAAAAGCTTCGTGTAACTGGTAGACGAAACGGTTTAAAAAACCGGGTGGCTTTTCAATGAGTTCCCGATTATCTGTCTATTCCGTTGCTAAATTTCCACATTCATTTTTTCTATACGCTAATGGCGAAATTCCCATCTGCTGCTTAAATAACCGGGAGAAATAAAACGGATCGTCGATACCAATTTGCGAAGCCACTTCGTTGATACGAAGTTTACTAAAGTGCATTAACTGACATGCTTTCTGTATGCGTAAGTGGTTGAAATATTCAATGGGTGCATAACCGGTATCCGCTTTAAATTTTCTCGAAAAAAAGGAAACTGATAAATGAGCAGACCTGGCAATACTGTCTAGTGTAATTTGCCGTGATAGATTTTGTTGCATGAACCGGATCGCTTTATCGGTTGGACTATCTGCATGAACAGAGGCTGTCTCCTGCTGAAATTCTTCAGGCGATATATAGGATGCCAGGTAGTAATTTAATAACAGGTTGGCGAAAATCAAATTGGAGGCACTGTATCCTTTTAGAAAGGTAGTTGCCATTTGCCTGAAAATGGTATCTCTTTTTTCAGAAAAACCCACTTTAATAACGGTTGCTGTTTTTTCTTTTGCGCCTGCAATTGCATGAATCGTATCATTGCAGTGTTTGCCTGTAAGGTGCAACCAGTAAATTGTCCATGGATTTTCTGCATCTGCTCCATAGGAGTGGGGCGTTTTCTCAGGAATAATACAGAGATCGCCTGCTTCTATCACCAGCTTATTGTTCTTCAATTGTATCCAACCCTTCCCTTGCGTGCAGTACAATAATATAACCTGCGAAATCCCCGATGGACGGTTGTAATAGTGATGCAGGGCTTTTGGGTAAAACCCCATTCTTGCAATAAAAAGGGAGCTAATTATTGGCAGCGTCTTACATTGGGAGAGGGCTATCTCGGGAACTGCAATAATGAGTTCGCCTTCAAACCCCCTGGACTTTTGAATCGTATCTGCCATTTTCTCTTAATAGTTACGGTACAAAAGTAAAGGTAAAATAATCCATGTTTTAAATAAAATAGTTCATTTTAAGCTTGAGGTAATAGTTCAACTTTATACTCTAAACCAACAGGCTTTCAGTAATCTCAAAACTGAAACGATTGCCATACTAACTATGCTTGCTATTGCACAAAATACTATACCTGTGTATCTGCATCCGTTCGTATGTGCTAAAAGTTTCATTTCAATATTCAATAACACTATATTTAAAACTGCATCATCATGGCAAAGCAACCTTTAACAACAGGGCAAATCGTACAGTACCAGCAGGATGGCTATTTAATTTTAAAAAACTTTTTTTCAAAAGAAGCGGCTGAAAAATTATATACAGTAGCTATTGATGATGCGGCGGTAAGTAAAAATGCCATTGATGTGAATGACAGTTCAGGGAAAAGAAGCAAACTTTCACTGTGGTATAAACCCGGCAA
>JBBQQP010000262.1:0-5317 GCA_038215675.1 Chitinophagales bacterium
ACCAACACAAAACCTGCAGCTGCAAACTGATCGGCTACAAGATCGAAATTGCCCCAGTCTTTAAAACCATTAAATCCATGCACATAAATCACTACCGGCTTTGGTTGATTGGCTTCTTCAAAAAAAATATCCATTCCAATTGGCAGTAGACCGACTCCGGTTATCAATCTGTTTTTTATACGTTGCATTGGTTTAACTATTTAATTATTTGTAAAAAAATGAACCCTCCAAACAGCCGGCTCAGGCTATTTTTTCTACCACTTTCCGGATATCCGCAGCCAGTTTATAAATGAAATCGATGTGCTCTTTCATATCGTGACTGGTTAACTTGTTGCTTGCCAGGGAAAGAGGTATATAATTGACGGTAATCACCGGCTCATAGGCAGTGTCCATCCGGTGCATGCTATCTTCCAGCAAGGCGATGGAGCGATTCAATGGCTGCATGATTTCCCTTGTAACGCTCTGCGACTCTTTGTGGATATTGATGGTAAACATACTGGCAATATTAGAGGATAGCACATTATTCAGCACCACAAATTCATTGATGGCGGCAGCATTCACCTGCTTGCTCTTGGGCTCATTTAACATGCGGGTAAATGCAGCTGAAAGATTGGCGGCACTTACATACAATTCCTTTCTTACCAATTTGTATTCCAGCACAGTATATTGCTTTCCACTAAAAAAGTATTTTAGTTTTTGAAGATAACCGATATTGGCTTTTAATACTGACATCATAACGGTATCCAACTGTTTGGATTCCCAATGTGGAAATAAAAAATAGCTGGCAAAAAAAGCCAATACCGAGGCGATGGCCGTGTCCAGCACCCGTTCCTCCACAACGTTGATAAAACCCAGTCCGAGATAACTAAACAGGATCAGGATATAGGGCGTCATCATCATCACCGTAACGATATAATTGAGCCGTTGGAAAGTGTAAGTACCAATCATAAAAAATACCATCAGTGCAAGCAATACCGTGCGGTCTTTGATGGTAGCAATAAAAATGATCCCCAACACTCCACCTGCAATGGTGCCGGCAATCCGCTGAAAATTTCGTTCTTTGGTAACACTGTAACCTGGCTTCAATATGAAGACAATGGTGAGCAAAATCCAATAGCTGTGATGTCCGTAGGATATCATTTCTACAATGATAAACCCCAGTAAACAAGTAATCATCATCCGCAAAGAATGACGGAATACGGAGGAATCCAGGCTAAGGTTATTGCGAAAAACAGCGTAACTAATTTCCTGGTGAGAAACAAATTTTAAGTAATCAATCGCCTTGCCGGAATACTCTTTTAAGGTATTATCCCGAACAAAATAACTGCCAATTATATTGGCCTGTTCGCCTATTTTTCTGAGATTAACCAATATCTTTTTCAGTACCAGGTTGCTTGCATTCTCCATCTTTGTAGCATCAATTTTCTCCTTCAGCTCTTTGAGTGCAGGCAATAATTCAAACTTTTTTTTATACGGTAAATTTGCCTGTATGGCCAGTCCGGCCTCATCCAGTTCGTCCGCAATATTTTTTATCAGGTCGGCTATTTCGGGCAGAATACCTGTGGAGGAAAACCGCTCCCGTAGCATATCATAATCATACCAACTCGCAATGATCTGTTCATACAAATCAACCGCATCTGTAAAAGCTATCAGCAGCAATTGCCCTGTAGGATTCGTATCCTTTACAATCTCCTTACTTTTGAATAAAATTTGCCTCACTTCATCCTGCTTGTCAATTACCACTACCTGCTGTGCCAACAGCCTTTTATATTCCTCCGACACATTTTTATCAATATCGTACAAGTCTGCTTTTATCAGGAGCAATTTAGAGGTTTCGTGAATACAGTTGCCCAGGGCCCTTTGTGCCTGCCGGTAAGGTTTTACCAGGTAAAGCAGCAGAGCCAGCAACATATACCAAACGCCCCCAGCCAAAATCAGCAACGAATCAATAAAAACTGCTTTTGCCGGTGACACACTATCCATTCTTAATATCATGATAAGCAGCACCGAAATTCCAATGGAAGAAGCCCGTGCACCAAACACTGCAAACATGGTAAAGAAGAAGGCCGAACCCAATATTAAAAGGCCCAATAAAATGGTAGAATGGGTCGCAAAACCAGTAATTAAAGCCATGGCAAAAATGAATAGGTTGCAATACAACATGCCATTGAACTTGTGTTCCATCGGACCAGGCGCATCGCTGATGCTAACACACAATGCGCCGGTTGACATTAATAATCCAAGGTCGAGATGCCCTAAGTATGAACCGATAATGGCCGGTAGTAAAATCTCCAATGTAATGCGTATGCCATCTGCAAGGTGCTGACTGAACAGAAAATATTTAATATGTTGGGTTGGTGCTTTCACTTTCTAATTACAAGCCTGCAAATAAAATACCATTCCTGCAAGATTAATGCATCCCTTGTTACCATTACAGAAAACATATAAATTATTGATTTTGCAATAATGAAATACATCGGAATGGCGGTTTTTGTTATTACTCTACCAGTCTAAAAAGGTTTGTCCGGTTGATAACGTTAAAAAAGTTGAACAGTTGAATAAAAAGAACAATAAAAGCTGCTCGGTCATCTTACAACAATTTACGCTTTAAGGATATGGTTCACAAAAACAAAACGCCTGCTTTTAGTATAAAATAGATTCATTTACCCTTAGTCAAAATCATGCCCAATGATGCCTTTGCACCAATAACGGGTTTAAACAGGCACCTCTTTTTGTACAAAAAGAGTGAGTATGTTGATTTTTAACCGGAAGTAAAATGGAACACAAAAAAGAATCGAATAAAAAAAAGAAAAGCCGGCACAGGGCCGGCTTACAGGTTTTCCCGGCATTCGAGATGCCAAATGAAACCCACTACAAAATAACAACCATTCCAAAAACAAAATTTACACTATTCTCACAATTTGTTGCATAATTCCTAGACGACTGTTTTAAAAGAAAATTTTTTTATACCTTTCTATTCAAAGTTAAAAAAAGTGCTTTTACAAGCAGCGTTTTTCAACGTCTCCGAGGCATTCGGGAAGGCCTTTAAAAAGGGATTTACCCATTTTTCCATGAACACCTGCACGTTCCAATTCAACTTGACTACCTGACAGATTTAAAGCAATTTATTAAACCGGCATTATCCAGCAAGAATTGATTGCTACAGGCATCGTATTAAAAAAGTATTTTAAAAACAAACACAATGACTAGAAAAGATAAAAGAACATGGATCACCGAAAATGAAGCGGCGAGCATCATTGGATTACCTGCAAACTTCTTTAGAAAAGTGGTAACAAATGGCTCTCTAAAAGGAGTGATACAATACATCAGTTCCCGGCGATACTCTTACAGGTACCATAAGACAGATTTTGAAAACTATTTATTTGAAGATTCACATTTTAGTGGTCTCTTTCCTGAAACGGCTTTCTAGATCACAAGTTTGGTTGCGTTTGCAGAATCCTTTTGCAGGATATTAAAGTAAAGTTTTATTTTCCCGTTATTGTACATCCTTAAAAGCTAGTATGCGAAGGACGGCCGGATGGCAATGCCAGTAGCAGTTGTTGCTTAAATCAGCAACAGAAAGAACTTTTCAAAAAAGTTAAAAAGTGCTTTCGCTACTTTAACAATTTGTTATACGGCTTAAAATGATTAAAGGTGTTGTAAGTCATAATTTCAATCATTCTCATTCAACTAAAAACCATTCTATATCAAAGATTTATACATCATTTTCAATACCCAATAAAGTCATTTTAATTGAGCATGTATAAATCAATCAGCAATGTTTTTGACAGCTAAAATTTTTGCAGCGTTACAACTTTTTTGTTGCACGGCTTTTCCCAATTTTTATCATTCGCCTTTAGAAAAATATTCTGACCAATGGAACAATGCGTACTTTTTATCGGCCAACACGGGAACCAATGCGCTCTTTTTAAACAAAGTAGAAAAGCTGGCGATCGATGTTTTAAATCCCGCAAGGCTTAGTCCGGGGCTGTTTGCAGCCACAGTAATAGAGCCATTGACACGCAATGGATACTCACCTGGATTGGCTTCACTAATCAACACAATGAACAGCATTTCTACATTGAAGATTATTTACCCCCTTCAGGTTATGTCCCGAGTCGCTAAACGACAAACTACCGATAACTCAAATAATTCCAAGACCGAAATACTCCTGGAAAACCGCAGCAGTATTTTGTTGTCCGCCAATAATAACGACCCGGTGCAAATGATCATCAACCTGCTGATAGATGCCAAAGACAATTTAAAAACAGCCAGAATTTTTTTTTTAGGCATTTATAATAACGTGGGCATTTCAACTCAGTCAACAACTGGTGGATACAAGAATGCAATAAGGTTTGAGAACGATATCGAAGAAATAAAATCCGTTGCCTTAAAATCCAATAAAAAGTTTACAACACAATGGGGAGGCGAAATATATTTAGTGGGCAAGGATTTAATTAGTGGTATTCCGTTAACTGCGGCCGGGCAAGAAATTTATAAAGACAATGATACCAGAACCATCGAAAAATTAGTGCTACCCTGGTTATTGTATTACACCAATACCTATAGAAAAGAAAACGGACTCGACACATTAAAATATGATGCCTGCCTTTTAAAAGCAGCATCCTACCAAACGGATTATTTATTCAATGAATCTAAAAAAAGTCACCAGTTTAAAATTGGACATACACAAAATCCGGACTCCGAATGGTTTAAAGGCAAGAGCCCTTCAGACAGGGCGCTGGCAGCAGGATGCAAAAAATATTGCGGCGAAAATGCACTATACACCACCCTCAGCACTATTAGTCCGAATGAATTTAAAAACAAGCAAAACCTGAACCTAAAGGCTCAAAAAATAGCCCGGAATATGGTGTATGATCAATGGCACAATTCAAAGGGCCACCGTGATAATATGCTAACGGCTGGGTATACCTGTATGGGCGTATCTGTTGCAATAGGCAAGCATTATACGGATGATGCATACATTAATTACAACGGCGAAAGCGTCATACTAAAAGACACCAACTATATAAGCTGGATCGCTTTTGGCATACAGGTAATGGCATATTAAGTAATTTAAAATCGGTATTAGCATCTTTATTCAAATAGAATATCTGGCACAGAATATATTAAAAAAAAGGATCCACTCATCTGCCTGAGAGACAGAGGCTATCGGAAATATAAAAGGAAGTCTTGTATAAAATTAGGCATCTTCAATTAAGAAGTATCACTACGACATAGAACTTTTACTACACCCAATTAGTCGATATATTACATTTAATCGTCAAGGCAGATATAACTTTGGATATCAAATTTT
>JBBQQP010000263.1:0-5286 GCA_038215675.1 Chitinophagales bacterium
CCGATACAACACTTTTAGGAAAAGTGTATCGTGGGTGGATGGATCTAAAATCAGCGATTACCGGCCATGGCAGGGATGCTGTTATTACAGATTGTAAAGGCGGAGAAAAAGCCGCACAGGTATCTTACGAGAACGCATTGAATGATACTGAGGAGCTAAGTTCTGAAGCGGAAGCAATGATCAGAAAACAGCAAACTGTTTTACTTGCTGATAAGCATCTTGTAGATCGCCTTAATTAAATCAGCAGTGTGTCATGAAAAGTAATTCACTTAAACAGATTGCAGAAAAAATGAGGCAACTTGGTTTTTGCATGATGACCACTGTAGATGGCCGTGGTACTCAATTTAGCAGATTAATGAGTAACAACGGAGAAGTGGAATACGATGGCAACTCCTGGTTTTTTACTTATGAGCAATCTGACAAAGTAAGTAAAGCAAATTTAGACCAACCCATTTCTAAGTCTTGGTTTTCAAACGCAGGATATGCTCTTTATCCATCTTTATGGTTTTGCAAAAATTGTAAAACAAAAGAGTATTCTTGCAGCACATTGGCAGGAAGGTTTAAAGATGTGGTTTCTTGGGGGCATTGATACACCAGGTGTTGTAATGCTGAAAGTTGTAGCCAATAAAATTAAATACTGGCACAAAGAAGAAGAGGTTGAATGGAGTTTATAATTGAATTTAAAAGCCCTGTATATTGCAGGGTTTTTTTACATTGCATAAAAAATTGATGGCTTCATTAATTCAATTTACCGACAAGGGTTTATTTTGTTCCGCAGGGGATTTTTATATTGATCCATGGAAACCAGTGGACAAAGCGATTATTACACACGGCCACAGTGATCATGCACGTGCAGGAAGTAAAAAATATCTCTGCCATACGCTCACAAAACCAATCTTACAATTACGGTTAGGCGAAGGTGAATATGAAACAACGGAATGGAATCAAACACATTTCGTTAACGGCGTAAAAGTTTCCCTTCATCCTGCAGGTCATATCATTGGAGCTGCGCAGGTAAGAGTAGAATACAATGGCGAGGTATGGGTTTTTAGCGGCGACTATAAAACAGAAGATGATGGTATTAGTGGCGCTTACGAACCTGTAAAGTGCAATACTTTTATTACAGAGTCAACCTTCGGCTTGCCCATTTACAAATGGAAACCACAGCAACAAATTTATACCGATATACAAAACTGGGTTTTAGAAAACAAGCAACAGGAAAAAACATCCGTATTGATTGCCTACAGCTTAGGCAAGGCTCAAAGAGTATTGGATGCGTTGAAAGATATTACCGACACCGTATATGTACATGGCGCTATTTATAACATGCAGCAGGTAATGGACACACTCGGTTACAAATTTGTAAATGTAAAGCGGGTAACACCGGATACAACAAAGCAGGAATTAAAAAATGCAATTGTTATTGCGCCACCTGCGGCGGATGGCACACCATGGATGAAAAAATTTGCCCCCTACCGTATAGGAATCTGCAGCGGTTGGGTGCAGGTGAGGGGTAATCTCCGCAGAAGAAATGCCGATAAAGGTTTTGCCTTAAGCGACCATTGCGATTGGGATGGCCTTGTAAGTTCAGTAAAAGCAACAGGGGCTGAAAAGGTTTTTGTTACCCATGGCTTCCAGGCTGTTTTTAGTAAATACCTCAACGAAAATGGAATAGAGGCTGACGAAGTAAAAACACAATATGGTAATGAAGAAGAAGAAAGTACCAGTGAAGATAAAATTGAATTGTTATGAAAGCATTTGCTCAGTTGGTAGATGCTTTAAGTGCCACTACCAAAACCAATGAAAAGATCGCAGCACTGGAATTTTATTTTTCGGTTGCCGATGATAAAGATAAAGTTTGGGTGATTGCATTATTCAGCGGCCGCAGACCAAAACGTACGATTTCTTCTACTTTGCTACGAGACTGGTGTAGCGAATTTTGTAATATCCCCTTGTGGCTGCTCAATGAATGTTATCACACAGCAGGCGACCTGTCAGAAACCATCGCTTTGTTGGTGGAAGCAAGCAACACAACTGTAGAAGCTCCCCTGGAACATCCGCTCCATTATTACATTGAACAATTTATTTTGTTGGAAAAATCAACTCAAGAGGATAGAAAGATTTTTATGCTGCAAGGCTGGGCACAACTGGAAAGTACCACCGAAAAATTTGTGTTCAATAAATTATTAAGCGGCTCTTTTCGAATTGGTGTTTCCCAACAATTGATGGTAAATGCCTTAGCCAAAGTTACGGGTGCAGCACCCGCCGTAATTGCCCACCGCATCAGCGGTAAATGGAATCCTGCCACCATCACTTTTAAGGAATTGCTGAGCGATGAAAATAATGTGGCTGACATTTCTAAGCCCTATCCATTTTATCTTGCTTACCCACTTGAAGTTTCAGTGGAAACATTGGGTAGTATCGATGATTGGCAGGTAGAGTGGAAATGGGATGGTATTCGTGGACAGGTTATAAAAAGAAATGACAATTTGTTTGTGTGGAGCAGGGGGGAAGAATTGATGACAGATAAATTTCCCGAATACAGTTTGTTTCACGATGCATTGCCAAATGGTACGGTACTGGATGGCGAAATTATTGTGGCAGATGGCGCTACGCCATTGCCCTTTGCATTGATGCAAACACGTATCGGACGGAAAAATATTAGCAAAAAGGTAATGGAGGATGCGCCGGTAAGTTTTTTTGCGTATGATATATTGGAATATGACGGCGAAGATTTTAGAAATATTCCATTACAACAAAGAAGGCAAAAGTTAGAGCAGATTGTAGCATCAGCAGCTACTGATAAAATGCAGCTTTCTCCGTTAATACAGTGTTTAGATTGGAATGAACTCGCTCTTTTACGCCAGGAAAGCAGGGAGCATTATGCAGAGGGCTTTATGCTTAAAAGAAAAAATAGCATTTATCAAACAGGAAGAAAAAGGGGCGATTGGTGGAAATGGAAAATTGAACCTTTAACAATTGATGCGGTGATGATTTATGCCCAGAAAGGAAGCGGACGAAGAAGTAATTTATATACCGATTATACTTTTGCGGTAAGAGACGGTGATAAGTTGGTTCCATTTACTAAAGCTTACAGTGGTCTTACCGATAAAGAATTTGCCCAGGTAGATGCCTTTGTAAAACGCAATGCTATTGAAAAATTTGGTCCGGTACGCACCGTGAAACCAGAGCTTGTTTTTGAAATTGCCTTTGAAGGTATTGCAGTTAGTAACCGGCACAAAAGCGGTGTAGCACTTAGGTTTCCAAGAATGAGCCGATGGCGGCATGATAAAAATGCAACTGAAATAAATACGCTTGATGACTTAAAAAAAATGCTGGAAGTATATGGTAAATAAAATAAATAAGGCGGCTGTCTGCAAGAGGGTGAAATTGAATTCCGGGTAATCAGAATCAAGCTCCCCGACATCCTGAGCCAGTCGAAGGACGGAGAGGGGTTGCGGGTGAGGTCAAACACAATTTTCAATTTAAAATACTCAATCACATCTAATGCGTTTAAGAACATTTGAATCTTTCTGGTTACTAAAAAATGGACTGCTAAACACTTACCCCTCGCTTCAGAAAAATATTGTAGCTGAAATTGTGGTTGTTGGCGGAGGGATAACCGGGGCTTTAATCAGTCATGCATTGATGCAACATGGATATCAGGTTACGTTGATCGACAGAAGAGACATAGGGCAGGGTAGTACCAGTGCCACTACCAGCATGCTTCAATATGAAATTGACGAAAAATTAATTGATCTGTCAAAAAAAATTGGTGAAGAGGGTGCGGCCTATTGTTATAAAGCAGGGATCAGTGCAATTAAAGATCTGCATAAGCTGGTGAAAGAGACTGGCACTGACTTTGGTTTTAAAATGAAAAAAAGTTTGTATGCAGCACACAACAGAAAGGCAGCAACAACTTTAAAAAAAGAATTTGAATTGCGGGATAAATATAAATTGGGTGTTACCTGGCTCACTGCTGCAGCGGTAAAAAAAGAATATGGTATTATTTGTTATGGTGCCATACTTAGTAATACTGCCGGTAGTATCGATGCCTATAAGTTGGGCCACGATCTGATAGCACTAAATGTAAAAAAAGGGATGCAGGTATATGATCAAACGGAAATTAAAACCTTCAATACCAAGGGTAGAAAGCCACGTATCATTACTGAAAACGGCTGCACAATTTCCTGTAAGAAAATTATTTTTTGCAGTGGTTTTGAAAGCACCCTGCTACTAAAGGAAAAGATAGCGAACCTTATTTATACCTATGCCACCGTAAGCGAGCAGCAGGTAACGATTCCCAAAAAACTGGATGATATTTTAGTGTGGGATACCAATGATCCATATTTGTATGTCCGAACAACGGACGATGGCAGAATACTGGTAGGTGGGGAAGACGATGATTATAAAGATACGATCATGCAGCAAAACATTAAAGAGAAAAAGTCTTTGTTGCTACAGAAAAAATTAAAAAAGCTAATGCCAAAATTAAATTTTATTGAAGACATAAGTTGGGGTGGTGTGTTTGGCACTACCAAAGATGGGTTACCTTATATTGGCCCTTCACCGGAATTTAAAAACTGTTTGTTTGTATTGGGCTTTGGTGGCAATGGCATCACCTTTTCTGCCCAGGGCATGAAAATAATCCCTGATCTGTTGGCGGGAGTAGAAAATAAGCTGCAATATTATTATCGTTTCGGCAGATAAGGGAACATAAATCCTTCAATAAGTTTTAAATAAGCATCGGTTTATAATATGCTGTATGGGTACTTGAAACTGTACCGGACTAATACAATTTTTCATGGTTTCTTTAACCTTGTTGAAAAAGCCTTGCAGTGCTGCTATTTAAGAAGTGTTCACCCTTATATTACTGTAACTATAGCACTGTGAATGCGCTGTCCACGAAGCGTTTATAATTATTTATTTTTTTAGTTTCAGCTGTTCGTATTTCTTACTTACATGTATAGTTTATAAAAAGTAAGGAGGCTTATACCTCCTTACCATTAATTTCTACATTTCATTGATGCATACTAGGTTTTTACCCGATTTCCGAATATTAGTGAACCAATAGCCAAAATAATAAAAATGTAGAAGAAGATTTTTGCAATGGACGCTGCCCCTGCAGCGATACCGCCAAAGCCGAAAATTGCAGCGATCACCGCAATTACAAAAAAAATGATTGTGTAGCGTAGCATAATGTTGATTTTAAAATGAATAATAAATTTTTAAATTTCTTTTTGTTGGATTATATATGGTGGTCTGTTAAAGATTTATAATTTATGA
>JBBQQP010000264.1:0-5282 GCA_038215675.1 Chitinophagales bacterium
ACTAAGGTGTAGCATGCTAACTCATTAATTGTTGAATATATTCAACAGGTGGCATGGCCTCAAAACTTATACGTTTACCATTAGTAAAAGTAATACTCACCGGTGCATTTAATAATGCGGGCGTGATGGATATAAATTTACCGGGCTGTTGGGGTTGTGACTTTTTTTGCCAGTAATAATAATTGGAGGGTTTTAAATGATGCTCGCTGCAGTAGGCTTCTACCTTCATTTTACTTGCTTTGCAGGCTGCTATATGCGTCCGCATTAACTCAGATCGTACTATTTTATCTTCTTCCATACCCACAAAGGTGAAACGCTTTTTTTATCAGAGCTATATGGGGTTGGTGGAGGGGATACATAGAAGCCACGTTAGCAGCTTGCAGATAATCGGGAATAAGTGTAACAAGTAAAATAAAAACCAGTAGCGAACTTAAAAAAGTAGTTAGCACAATCAGCCCTACATGATCTTTTTTAGGCTGAGGCAATTTAAACCACTTTTGCAGGCCACCAAGACACACAATGAAAACGATAAAGCCAAAAAAGTAATACAGTGTTGTGGTACCCATAGGTTAGTTTTATTTAAAGCCAGTTTTTTTAAAACACATTTAAACATTTGCAACATTAGCTTTTTATACTACTATTTTAATATTCACAGTTTCCGATGTTTATGCCACACAACCCATGCATAATCTTAGTCTGCAATACCATCTCCATACTTGTCGGCCCTTTGATCAAACAACATTATACTACAACAGCAACCTAAAAGCTGTATAAAGTTTTTTCGATTATTTTTCATCTTATTATTTCTTCAAAATTATTTTCTCTTCTACCATTTCTCCTGAAGTTAAAAGCGCTTTTAAAATGTACACCCCGTTTGTATACATACCCATATCGATGATTGTCTGCGTCTGTGTAAATGATTTTATTTTTCTTCCAGAAATATCAAATAATTCCAATGACGAGATTTTATTATTATTCACAATATTGAGTACACTACTTGTTGGGTTTGGATAAAAAGAAATAGCATTTATTAAAATCTTGATTTCAATACTTTCAATTTTACTCAACGTTGATTTTCCGTCAAAGTCAACCGCTTGCAAGCGATAATAGTTGATACCCACCGCTGGATTAAAATCTGTAAAAGAATATCTAGTATTTATTGTGCTGTTTCCCTTACCGTTCACAAAGCCAATATTGGTAAAGGTTACACCATCCGAGCTGCGTTGGATGTTGTATCCTTTGTTATTCAGCTCGGATGCTGTTGTCCAGTTTAAAATTGCCGTACCATTTTTTTCTGTGGCTGTGAAAGATGAAAGCGTTACAGGTAAAACGGAAGCGCCTATACCAATTGCAAAATCAGAAAAATTGGTTAGTCCAATATTCGTAGCAGTTACCGTTCCACTATTTAATGTTGCCAGCGAGTATGCTCCAGCAACTGCCCAGGTACTAGTACTATTGTTTCGCTTAATAACCGTATAATTACCAACGTTGGATACGGTATTTGTAGAACCCTTTATTTGTAGGGTTACATTGTAGTTGCCAGCTGTAGGTTGTGCATTAGTATTAATGCTGAACCAACCTCCATTTAACGCACCTGTAATTGGCACAGCCCCTGATGTTGTATTTGGTGTAGTGCCGGTAACAGCCCCACTATTGTGCGTTACCCCAATATTAGTTACACCGACTAAGCCATTTGCATTAACAGTTGCAGACTGAAAGTTGGTGCTGGAGCCTACTGGAAATTCATAAATGCCTGTGCCGTTTATTTTTCGTTCTAATATTCCGCCATAAAAATAGCTGTTTGCGTTTGCGCCAGATATAGCTGTTGTATTGGCATCTGTAATAGTTGACTTTTTATTATTCAAATTCAGTTTGCCGGATATAAACGTCACGGAAGGAACAGTTAAGTTATAAAAAGTATTTACATCGGCATTTAAAATCAGGGAATTGGTAAAAGTTTTGCCGTAAAAAAAGCTGACTGACGTACCTGTAAAGTTTACACTTCCCGTTCCTTTCCATTCTAATGAGCCCAGCCCCTGAAAAAAGCCAGCGTTGTTAAGTACTACAACCCCATCATTTTTAACCCCGCCAACCAGCGTTAAATTAGCAGGTAACGATAGTGTAACCCCTGTACCTATTTCTAACGTTGCCGCTGTTGGCGAAGAAAAAACAGCAGGGTAATTGGCCGCACCAGCAGTAAACAAGGCCTTCACCGCATTGGTAGGTACGCCATTGCTCCAATTACCTGAAGTATTCCAATTGTTGGTGGTACCCAACCAGGTGGTTGAAGAGATGGATGGAAAATTGGGTGATTTAGTTTGGGCAAGGGCCACATCGTACCGTAGAGAGGAACTGGTAGAAAAATTTCCATAAGCGGTTGTCATATCAGCAGCAGCATTAAAACCGGTTAAGTTGGTATTACCAAAAGAGGTGGTTGGCAACGGTGGGTTTACAGTTCCGTATCCTGGTTCCTGAGCATAAAATCCTGCCCCTAAAATATAGGTGTCATTATATGCAGCTAAAAAGGTTTGATTTACGCCAGGTGCCTTTCCGCCAGTAATAAATTTATCCATATTCCAATCTGAATCGGTTTCTATAATAACACTTGCATACTTTGTGGCATCTGCCGGGTAAAATGAATTTACGCCGGCAGCATAAGCACCCGTTTTAACAAAATCCATTGCAATTAACAATTTTCCATTGAGTAGCGATAAAAACTTTACGTCGCTTCCAGTTGCCTGAAACGGATTGTCTAAAACTGTTGAATAATCTTTGGGTTTTATAAAATTCAGATTTTTATCTGTCTCCATCATTCCTGTAAAAGCGTCGGCATAAATTGGGCTTACTGTACCAAAAGGATGAGGAAGGTTTTGAAATGCCCCAGGGTTGGCATAAAATTGATTCCAGCCGAAAATTAAATTGCCATTGGTTCGGTTTACCTGAAAATGCGAAACACCACCTGCAAAGGTTTGGGCTTTGGTAAGTGTTCCAGATGCGTTTAAAGAAATTAAGGTGGAACTACCGGCAGATGCATTTGCTATCGGATAAGAAACACCATCAAAAGCATACCCACTTGCACTGCTTGTTGAAACAAACAAATGCACATTTTCGTCTTTATCTATAAACTTATCGGATAAATACATTTCTTTAAAAGTATTACCTACACTACTTCTACCATTTAATGCATCTTTGAACCAAAGCGTGTTTCCGTTATTATCCAATTTATATAACGGCGAGTTCCCGGAATTAAGATTAAGTCCCCAGAAAAAAATATTTCCTGAATTGGCAACAGCTAGTTTTAAAATTTGATTGTTAGAACTCCCAAGTGCCCCCATTTGAAACGTTTTTGCCCAAATGGTGTTTCCCATTGCATCAAATTTTGCAATTACACCCATTTTAAAAGCCGAGCCAGGAATAGTGACACCATTACCAAAATCAAAATCGGTTGTAGTTACACTAGCACCACCAATGTAAAAATTGCCGGCATCATCGGTAGTTATGCAGTCAAAATTTATAGGAATGTTAATGAACGAACGAATAACGGTTGACGCACCCGTGGCTGCATTTATCTTTCCAAAAAATTTAATGTTACCCGGAAAGCTTAGTTGTGGTGGAGCAGTAAGCGTAGTTGATCCGAAATAAGCGGCTGCTGCCGATTGACCAGCCATCATAATTTGAGCGCCATCGGAGGTATATTTTAGGTGTTTAAAAGTGGTACCACCTAAACTGCCTGTGTTAAAAGCCCAATCCCAACCACCACCAATTTGCGCCTGGGTAAATAAAAAGCCAATACTTAAAATGAGTGTAAAAATCTTTTTCATATTTTATTATTTCAATTCCGAAGTTGCAATTTCTACAGCGCTACACAATACCCTTTAGACGGTATATTTAACTAATACGACACTAAAACAGCAATGTCTTTAGCGAACTTTTTTTGGCTACATATTTACCCTTGTAAATATAAAATATAAAATCTCCTTTACTAAAAAGACAAAAACACCTATTAATAGTCTGTCTTTTCGCATCACTTTATAGTTGTCAGAAAGATGCTCCATCTTCATTTTTTTTGAAACCTGCAAACAAGGACACTTTAATAACTTTATCAACAAGATGGAAAATTATTTAAGATTCAGTGAGTAGTATTAATTATACTTTTCCGTGGGGAGGTATTCCCATACCGGGTACTTATTATGGCGCTACACTTGCTTTTTTTTTATTTGATTCCTCTAACAACGTGAGTGTGCGTTAAAATTTCCACGACTTAACCGTCTTCCTAATTCTCAAATTTTAATAGATAGTACTGAGCAGCGATACATAGGTAACATTAAAATACTAACCGATACAAACGCGGCTTTTGTATGGCCGTTTACCAGCTCAAATGGCAGCACCTATTTTAGACGCCTTAATTTAAATAAATAATTCGTTGCGGATTGGGAAGCGTAAAAAAAGTAGCTGGGATAGAAGCCTGAGAAAATACACTTAAATATTTTTTCTGGACTTATTATTAATCCGCTATTTTTTAATGAATTCCTCGCCATGGTTCGAGTCTCCCGAATCACTCTACAATGTTAAAACGCAGACCGGTACATCTATTAAAAAATAAAATTGCTTTTCATTCACTTCATAATAACCGGCAGAAGGTTCGTACTGCTCCTTTGGGTTGCTGGCCAGGTTCCAGTGAATAGGCAACGGATTGAAGTGGAAATAGTTTAGTTTTTGCTGCATCACCTGCATGCTGTAAAGATGTACAGTCAGTGAATCTCTTTGTCAATATTCATACTTTTTATTGTGTGCCTCTGCTGCATATTTTTACAATTCAACATCATTAACAGCAAATATCTTTTTAAAAGCATGTGCGGTACATTTAAAGAAAGAACCCTGCAGGAGAGTGGTTCTTGTGGACATGAACCACGGCAGCAGCTTCCCTATTTTAAGTAAACATGATTATTTTCGCTTATTAAGAGCCTGTTTTATTAATAGTTTGTTTACATTCATTTATTCTCCCATTCATAAATAAATTCTTTTTTTACTTTAATTGGTCTATCATGATATCAGCAAAAAAACGCTACTTCAACCGGGATTTAAGCTGGTTAAGTTTTAATCAAAGAGTGTTGGAAGAAGCGCTTGATGTTAAGTTGCCACTTTATGAAAGGATAAAGTTCATTGCCATCCATGCTTCAAATCTTGATGAATTCCATAGAGTCAGGGTGTCCTATTTAGAAACATTGGATAAGCTTGGTTACCACAACGAAGAAGAGAATTCATCGTATGGTTTAATATTA
>JBBQQP010000265.1:0-5277 GCA_038215675.1 Chitinophagales bacterium
AATACATCTTTGAAACCGAAGCGCTGTTGAAAACTTCCGGGCAATGACTACAGCTGCCATGGTGCTTTTGTGTAAGTTTAAATTGTCTGCTCTTACTTGACTATATAAGTTGTTATACGGCGTTTTTCTCCTTTCTATACCTGATACAATTTGTCAAAAATAAAGATGCCATAATTGGAATAGTAAAATAACCGAATATTTTACTTCCTGTTAGGTTAGAAATTAGTACGCCAACAAACCCTCCAGTTAAAGCACCGAGAATTGACCAGCCAATATAAAATATTCTACTCCTTTTTACATCCGTTAAAATCATTTCGTTTATGCCAATCAATTGTTTATTGTCTGTCATATATAACTTGAAATTTTCAATAAAAGTATTCCAGACTTTTTCCTCCTCTACTGTATTCATTTGGCTACCGGAATCAATAAAAAAATCTGCCATCACTTTATTGTTGTTGATTGAAACAATAATTTCAGACCCCCACTTTAAAGGGTTGCTAGTCCATGTGTCGAACAACGAAGCAGTTTGAATAAATTCAAGTTTATCATCTTTTATGCCTTTAAATTTGAACGCTGATCTGGTAAAATAGGTGATAATTTTGTCAGTCAACTGAAGGTTGCCAGGTAATTGAAAGCTGATTTGTCTGTTCATTTCAATTCATTTTATTGTGCCTTTTAAAGATCCCTGCCCTAAACGTAGCGGTTAAAAACTTAAAGAAATTGTAAAGGTACAAGGTTTTAGTTTTTACTTTAGTTTATTATCGATGCGGTAAAAATCCGCTATAGTTTGAGTCTTTAGTTTCTATTTTTTAAAAGATAAAATCTTAAAAAACTTTTTTAGGAATTTTTTAGTTAAGTAAATTTCAGGTCTTTAATTTGTACCGTTTATAAATTGCTACTGTACATCAGCGATTGTTAACTAAAGATTTTTTCTATCAGTAAATTAATTACTTCCACAAAAATCAATATGATAATAACCCATTCCAACACCACACTATTACGGTATTGGAGCAAATCTTTAAACAGTTCGAGGTTTTCTTTTACAATTTGCAATCCTTCCTGTATAGTTCGAAAGCGTGATTGCAAATCAAATGTCTTTTTTAATCCTATATCCAGTTTATTCAAATGCTCATCTTCCCATGTTTGTTCCGGGGAATCAAAAATGTATAAGTTTCCCGAGATTTTATTTTTAAGGTTAAGTGTTCGCCCAATGTATTTTTTAAGTTTAATGCCGCCAAGATCAATCTTCCCTCTTTTTTCCAATACTTGTGTATGAAAATTAGTTTCTTCCAGTAGCAAGTTGGTTTGCTGGTTATAATGATCCAACGCTACACTTTGCGATGCATTTAGCATGATCAGGCGGATCATTTCAATACCGGGTTTTGGTATCTCAATTTTATTGTAACCGTAATTAATAGTGGAAACATCGGTTTCTATATCAAATTCATCACTTAGTCGCTGCTCAATAAAATTTTTACAGTAAGGCGTTATTAATTGTAAAAAATGCGCTGTCTCAGTTTCATTATAACCCAGGAAAGAAACAATGCCATATTTAAATACGTAGAGATATTTATAAGTTTCTATATGATAAAACAATTCGTCGCTATCTCCATAATGTATATTCGCTCTAAAGACAGTTGTAAACTGTTTTAAATCAATGCTGTCTGCGACCTGAAATGATACAATTTTTAAATTCATAAAACAAATTATAATGGAAAGTTGCTGCTATAAAGATAGGGTAAATCCTTTGGCGATGCAGAACTACTGCCGTATTCACGAGTTGTATTATAAACTATATAAAAGCAACTACATCCGGGATTTACCCCGTTGAAAATAATCCTACGAGTTTACCCCGTTGGATATTATCCTACGGGTTTACCCCGTTGGATATTATCCTACGGGGTAAAACCCACGGCACTTGCAGACAGGAGAACAAACGATCCGGTTTAGAATGAGCGGTAGTGGTTGGCAGGTAAAGGAGAAACTTATAGTTTAAATATATTCAATGAGAAAATATAGAGATTTAACGGATCGAGCTATTCACCTGGAGGGTCCATTTGCGAAGTATGTGCCTAACCCTATAGAATCAAAAGCCGGCTTTCCAAAAGTTACCAATGTTGTCCCCGGTAAGTCAATCAATTATTTGTAAATAGAACGAATACTAAAATCTAAAAGGATGAATCATCCGATTTTATTTTCAAGGCCTTTATATTTTTTATTTTTCCGGCTCTATCCTCGAAAGTTAATCCTTCCTCAATTGGATTGACTATTTGTTTGAAGAGATTTGTCATTTCCTCTGAATGATTTTCGGTTCTCCTGGTTGCCAGATTAAAGTGTATAAATTTTGTCCAAAGAACAGCTTTTAAAATAGTTTTTTCGCTATTCCACATGCTCGCTTCTATTAGCAATTCTTTTTGGGAATGAGAAACCAATCTGGTCTGAATTACAACTGTTTCCATAGTGCTGGCCGGGTTGAAATACGCAATCTGATTAAGGGTTACCAACCAGGCTAGACCTTTTTCTTTGGCTAATTTTGCGATATCAAATTGATAAAACGAGCTTAAATGGTCTTCTCTTGCATTGAGGAAGTAATCAATGTATTTTGAATTGTTCAAATGATTGAATGGGTCGCAATCAGGAAAACGTATTTTCACTTCGGATTGAGGATTCTTTTCTAATTGTTTCATTTTAAATGTGAGTCGATATTTTATAGATTGGCTCGTTTGTAAAAATAGAAGTAAAACGATTTTTTTATAGTTGACTTTGGTCAAGAAATGCGTTTTCTTATTCTACTTAAAGTTTCGGGTACGATGCCGAGATAGGTAGCCAAATATTTTTGAGGAATATATTGAAGCAGTTTAGGCTGATCTTTTAATAGACTTAAATATCTTTCTTGTGGTGAATTTGTTAGTAACGACAATTCCCGTTTAAATTTTTTCTCCAACAATCTTTCAACTGCAATTCTTGACAAATCTTTTGCAGACTCACAGGTTTGAAACAAAGAATGCAAGTCATCATAATGAATCTTATAAATCTCAATATCTGTTAATGCTTCTGAATTAAATCGGGTAGGTTTTCTGCTATAATATGAATCGTAATGGCAAAAAAATGAATTTGGGAAAATAAAATCAAATGTCAATTCTTTACCTTCTTTATCTACAAAATAACGAATGAGTCCACTTTTTAAAAAAGAGAAGTAATTGTCTCTTTGCCCATTTTCTAAAATAGTTTCACCACACTTATAGGTTTTTACTTTAAGCAGTTTTAGAAATGGTTGAAGCTCTTTTTCCTGAATTCCTATTTGGGTGAAATATGTTACAATGTCTTTCATAAAGTTATCATTACCTGGCCGTCGCTTTTCGATGTATTGGAATATGAAAATAGTCAAACTGCAAACCGCTGATGAATAAAGATAAAAAGTAAAAATCAATGAGCAAAAGCCGGACAGCAATTCGTTTCCATAAACAGAAGCCGATATGGAGAGTTTTTAGTCAAACAATTCGTAATCGCTCGTTTATTAATTGGTCGGGGCATTTTGAAAAGAAGTATGATCCGAATCTATACAATCGATGGCTTCCTCTTCAATCAGTTTATAAATAGTTCCGGGAAGAACAAGGGGAAATTTTACCCTTGCCTGGTTGAATGTGTCTAAGTACCTGCCATACTGTTGCAAACAATTGCCCACACTATTTCCTGCGTAAATATGTGTAATCGATACTCTCCCGGTAGGAACAAAAGTAGCCTCAAAAGCAACAAAATCTACTGCAGAACATTCAGGCGCACTCCGGGAGCAATATTAAGTTTAGCTCCTCCCGAGACTGATAAAGTTCTTACAGTTCGATCGGAGTTTAAAAAAATGGTTCCTCCCTTGATTACCACATCGGTATTGCTGTCTGGCAGAGTGCCACAACTCCAATTACCAGCACTTTCCCAGGCAGAACCAGAGGCGCCGCTCCAGGTATTTATAAATTTAATACGGAAGGTCAAGTTCCCCCTGGTGCCGTTCGTCAAACAAGTATATAAATAGAAATGCCATGCGGATGGTATGTTTTTTAAATTGAGTGCAGGCGTGCTTGTGCCATTATAATTGCTGTTATCGCTTATGTTAGTAAAGGTGGTTCCATCTGCACTAACCTGCCATTGAAAAGAATTATTACTACCAGTTATATTAGTGGAAAGCGTCGCCAAGCCTGGAGGACACAATGCAGTCGTTACTGTGGTGTTCAGGCAGGGATTGGTGAGCCATTCGATTGGGGAACCCCAGTCTTCAACTGCAATATAATCCACCGAACAATCAGTGTTAGTGCGAACGTTAAAAGTCCAGGTGCGGCCAAATGTACAACCCGAAGCGCAATCACCGCATCCAAACGTATAGGAAAGCCTGGTGGAGTTGTTGGTAAAAATGGCATTGATTCTATTGCCATTACCAGCAGGTTGAGAAGTAAGCTGATAAGCGTTACCGGTGCCCACTCCGGAAAAATTCACAAATTGTTTGGCCAATGCAGTTGCATTTATCGCAATGGGAGAACTGATGATATACATTGTTCTTGTAGGATAAAGCTGGTATTGATTAAGTACAACTTTTAGTTGGTGAGTATTTATTAAATAATTGACAGAATCATTACTCGTAGTATTATAATTTCCGGAAAGCCATTGTGTTCCCCATGGAGTAGTATTGTCAACAGTCACCCTCACTTGTTTTAGACCAAAGGCTCCTGCAGGATTATTGCTAGCAGAAAAAAAATGTGTCGAATCTGACCCCGGAATAAAATTGGTATGGCCGAATATTTGTCTCAGGGTATCACCCACCAAGGTATTTTGCATGTTGTTCATCGCATACAATGCTTTTATTATTGAATCAATGAATGTCACGGGAATCGTTACACTGTCTGCAAGTGGCGAATTAATTTCATGCATTCTTTTAATGGCAAGCCTACAGGCATCATTGCGATAGGTAGATTCCATTGAACCGGAGGGAACACAGGAGCTATTAAAGGTTTGTGCCTGTGCAAAAAAACAAGAACAAATAAAAAAAGACCAGGTTAATAAGATTTTCATATTGGTAGGTTTAGAAGTGTTTGCAAGTATATATTCAAAATGTAAAATCTAAAGTTATTGGAAAATTACAAGACATTACCAAATCGGTTTTCGCCCTTGCGCTTTGAGGGTATTTAAAAATCGTCAGCCCGTAACCGAAGCTAAATTTATAATTAAATGTTCATCGTGTATGGTAGTGCGTGGCGTTATTCGTCTGGTACAATTAAAGCCACCGCTACC
>JBBQQP010000266.1:0-5271 GCA_038215675.1 Chitinophagales bacterium
GTATCAACGATTGTAGTTGCTAAAAACCATTGGGGACTTTATGCAGGCGGAATCTCATCCCGCCATATGTTTTGATGAGTAATCATGCTGTACTATTGGTACCTATAAAACAAAATCGTCTACACATTTTATCTCCCAACATTGCTACAGGCAATCAATGATCTTCTTTTTTAAACAGTGATTTTAATATTACAGATCATACATCAGGTGTTGTTACGTAACATGTTTGTATACGTTGACAATGCTTATTTTAACCACAAAATTTTTTGGGTATAACTGGGAAAATTATTATCCAAAATAGTTGTCGAAACTCATATCTGTTGATTTTTTTCCCCAAAACCACTGTCTGTTCCGTGAGAATAAATTGGCATAATATTCATAGTATATCATTAGGTTTTTCATAGGATATTGGAATTTAAACGGGGAAAGATTTCTATCTATCCCCTATTTTATTTTGGAGAATTTATGCTGCCGCCTCAAGATTAGCTGCAGTGTATATTTATTAAAACGGATACCCTATTGCCAGGTTTAACACCAGATTTTCTTTTCTCCAATTCGGGTCAGTAAAATCAACCTGGTTAATAACCCACTTTGGCCCACCCGGCAAGTAAGGCTTCCGGATTGGAAAGGCTCCATCCACCCGCAATACCAAAAAACTAAGATCGAACCTCAACCCAAGACCGGTTCCTACAGCAAGCTGTTTTATAAAATCTTTACTGAATCTAGACCCTGGTCGTGCAGGATCCGTGCGATTGGTAAAAATGTTACCGGCATCTACAAAAAAGGCACCTCTTACAATTGAAAAAAGTTTAAACCGAAGCTCTGAATTGATTTCAATTTTCACATCTCCGGGCTGATCGGGTAGAAAGGCATTGGTTAGGGCGGCATTACCTGCGTAGAAAGTGCCGGGGCCCAAACTACGAGCCCTGTAAGCCCTGATGCTATTGGTACCGCCTATGAAAAACTGTTTGATAAAAGGCATAGTTGTACTATTTCCGTAACCATACCCTTCCCCAACGATAATTCTGTTTACCAATTGATTTATTTGAACTCTTTGAGTTTTACCAAGAGACATGTAGTGACGGAAATCTGCCTCTAATCTTATATATTGGGAGAATGGTGTCTTAAATATTTTTTTCTCCCGGCCATTTAAAACATCTGCACCGCTGATCAACCCAATTAAATTGCCAGACAAATCTACATTGCCATTAAAATAAAAATTATGCCTTTTGTTATTGGGCTTCGCCAGCGTATTGTAGTTATAGTTATAATTTGAGCCAATAATAAATTGCTTTTCTATACTGCGGGCAAGGGTAATATTCGTATCGAGGCTGAGTTTAAACTGAGGTGTAATAGTGGTTGGCACAACATAGTTCAATGCGATTGGATTAAACTGGTGCTCGGTTGTAACAGATGAATTCCACACCCATCCATAACTTGTTTTGAATGAGTTGAGTGTGTACTGATCGGTACGTCTAAAAAATTCATACCCCAGATTGACCCTCGTTTTTGGAACAAACTCGCTGTTTCGTCCAAAACCAATGCGAGGTATAATCCGGGGAATCAGCAAATCAATATCACCCCCAAATCGCCTGGTGCCTATGTTTTGCTGACCGGCTATCTGGGTTTCTGCGCCAACAAATGCACTAATGCTTAACTGTTCGGCACTGCGAAAGGCATTTCGATTTTTAAGACTGATCGTAAAATCGGTACCAGATGAATTGTTTGATTTTGACAAAGCAGACACCTGCGCCTTTGCAGCGTATTTATTGTTGGGCGATAGAAAATAATAGGCAGTCAATCTGCCATCTTTCACCGTGTCCACTTCTTCGAAACGGGCCTTTACAAATTTATAAACGCCCAGGCTTACCAGCCTGCTAAGCGTAAGATTGTGATCTCTGCGGTTGTATAAGTCACCGGGATGAAACCTCAGATTCCTCTTAAACATGCGTGGATTAAATTTTTTGTAGGGATCAACTACATAAAAGCTGTCATAAAATGTGGCTTTCTCTCTTGAAAAGGTTGTGTCACTTGCAATGCTGTAATCTGCATAGATAATTACATCCCCTATCCGGTAAGGCTGGCGGGCCTGAAACGGCGTCTGTGGTTTTACTTCAAAATACAAATTCACTTTATTGCCGCCCACGGTACTATCAACTTTTATCAAGAGGTAGTTATCACTAAAAAAGAAGAACCCCTGTTGCTTCAACCGTGTATCAATCCGGATTCTTTCTGCCTTAATTACATCCAGATCATACGCCCCTCCTTTCCGAAGTGGAGATTGACTGGACACCCTTCTGATGATGCTGCTCAAAGCACTGGAATCAGCCGGAAGATTGACGGAATCAATTACATATTGCACACCTGGCTTTACCTGGAACACCGCTTCGGTTCGTCGATTTCGTGTAGCCGTATCAAAATTTACCCGCCCTTTAAAATAACCACGGTTTTCAAGCCGGTTGGTCATAATATCCCGGTTCTTTTCAAAATTAACTGCACTTGCATACACCGGAGGTTCGCCCAATCTATTTCTGATAAGGTACCGAAGTCCTTTCCCCGTAGGCTTTCCAGCAATATTGTAAAACCATAGTTTAATGCGCAACCCAAGGATACTGCTATTCGGTTTGGGTAATACAATCGCCTTTAATTCATCTTTTAAAACCGCTTTTTGCGATTTGGCACTGCTATCGTTTGAAATATATTTTATACCAGAGCCGATGTACAGTGTTTCTCCTTTGGGCAAATACTTTGTATTACTGCAGGAGAAAAGAAAAAAAACCAGGCTAATAGCTGATATTGAGAATCGGGTACACTTTAAAATGCCGAAGTTGCAGGAGGTTGAAGAGTAAACCAGCCACGGCTTGGCCCCCGTTGGTATCCCCACCGACCGAAATCGGGAGCTCCACCCGATAGCTATCAGATTTGAAATGCACCCAATTAATCCGTACCTATTCTGGTGGTCATTAACAGGTGTATATTTTAAAAACTTAACCTTCATTTTGATCTGCTTATATTTTTTACTTTTGATGGCCTTTAGGATTTTTTAAAACCGTAAACGACCGCCGTTATAAATCCAGCTTCTTTTCCTTATCTAATTTATCCTGTTGCTTTTTTAATTTTTCGTCTATTATTTTTTCTTTTTCCTTTTGCAGTTTTTCCCTCCGCTTTTCATCTTCCGTTTTGCGGTTAATTATCTGTTTAAACTCATTAAAATCAAACGTGAAAATGAAACTTACCCCCGACTCGATTACCTGACCTTCCACTACTCCTTCGAACCTGTTGCGCCGGTAGCCACGCAATGCATACCGGCCATCTTTGCTTAATAAATAATCGATTGCAACATCGCCTGCAATATTGCTGGCGCTTTGATTACTATTGGCAGGACCTTCCAGTTCAAAATTGCTACCCACGCTCACCCTCAAACGATCGTTTAATAATTTTTTAGAAACACCCACCGTAAGATCAGTGCGACTCGTACGGGTACCCGAAGAAAAATCATCCTCTGCATTTACACCAAAATTGAGGTCTACTCCCGTAATCAGGCTACCAGCAAGATTATTTAGCTGCTCGGTTAAAATCCTGCTTACACTCGTTTTGGCAGTGCTCGCCAGCGAAGCACCTTCGGCAGCATTCTCCAACGGATTTTCCTGTACAAATCTTCCCAACAACAATAAAGCAAATACCTGTTTATTTAATTCTGCATCATCCCGCCTTACCTGTTCCAGTTTGGCCTCCACATCGCTCCATTTTGATTTCTGGTCGTCCGGCAATTCAATATCAAAGCTTATTTCGGGCTTCATCAAATCGCCTTTCATTTTTAGCAACACCCTAAACGGAACTTTAGCTTTGTACTTATTGATATCGGTAGACGAAAGATTGGCCAATTCACTTTGCAATAAATTAACCGGTTGAGTATTGGCAATGTAAACTGCAGTGATATTAGTGGTAGCGCTCAACGGATCACCAGTCCAGGTAATAACACTACCGGGTTCAATCAGGAACTGGCGTTTTAACAAACTCAAACTCAACTGGTAACTTCCCGCCTGTAATTCATAGTTGCCGGTAAGGCTTATCTTACCACTTTTGTCAAGACCTGCCGCCAAATCAGATTTACCTCTAATGCGCAACGCATCTCCACTACGTTCATCAATGATCAAGGTTATTTGGGCAGCTGTATCGGATTGTAAAGTACCGGTAATATCCATACCAGCCAGCTTTGGAAAAGTGTTAAGCGTATCGATCACTGCTTTGAAAACCTGATCTGTATTGGATCCGTATACATCTACAAACTCTACCACGCCATCCCGGTTTTCTATCTCTGGATTGGTACTTGGTAAAATAAACGTAACATCTGTTTGCCTGTTGATCCGCATATCTGCATTTATAACAGGCGCCGTCAGCGTGCCATCAACACTTACAGCTGCATCCATATTTAACCTGCCGTAGTAGATGGCATTTTTATTTTTTGGCGCATCCAGTACGGTAAAATCATCGGCATTTAGTTTTAAGCCGAACGAATAGGTTTTATAATCCCTGGTATAAATTTTACCATCTACGATTGCTTTTTTACCTGCCTCGTCTGCAAGGGTGAATTGGTCAAACTCAATAGCATGGGATGAGATGGTAATGGCTTCGTTGGATAGATGTAATTTTTCTCCGGTAGCTGCCGGCGTTATGTTGGCCTTTTCAAAATTCAACTTACCCGTAATATCCGGATCATTCAGGTAACCTTTTATTGCCACGCCACCTTTTAAACTACCATCGGCATAGGTTAACGCCCCAAATGTAAAGGGCCGGATCGAAGACAAATTCAGATTGTTTACGTCCAGTTTCATATCCATCTGACCTTCGCCGGTAAAATACTTCCCAAGTAACTTTACATCGTTTCCATTACCAGTAATTGCAACATCTGCATTAAATGCATTGGCCGTTTCATTGTCTACTTTCACGGTGATGTTGCCAACCGTGTCCTTGTTGAATGTGATGGAATCAATGGCTAAATCGGAGGTAAATACAGGATTGGTCAAACTGTTTTTAACCATTATTTTTCCATTAATAATTCCTTCCAGTTTAAGCGAATCCTTTTCTGCCAGGTTGGTTAAAGTTTTTAGATGAAAGTCTTTCAATACAATATCAACCGGTGCATTTGCATTATCGGATTGAGACTTTATGTCGAGCAATTGTCCGTTATTCCGGATGCTGAAATTGTGTGCAATTATACCTGCGCTGTCGTACTGAATGTAATTCGTTTTATCCACTGTCCACTTTTCA
>JBBQQP010000267.1:0-5269 GCA_038215675.1 Chitinophagales bacterium
CAGTAGGTAAGAAAAATTATTCATTGAGATATAAAAAAATACTTTTGTTTTTAAAAATACCTTTAATTTGGCAGTGTAGCCGATTGCAATAAGTTGATACAGGTTCTCATCACTTTACTAAACATAGTTAAAAAAAGTACAACGATTGTAATCAAAATTTAGTCGCAGATTAAAAATACGGTTAACGAAACTCAAACGTATTTTTGCCGAATGAGTCACACTTTAAATGCTATGTACAACGATTGAGCAATCAATGCTTAATAAACGAACATCTATGCAACCATAAATACAAATAATCATCAATGAACCAATTTGCAAGAAAAATAAACATTGCTCATCTTATCTATTTAATACGCTATATTACCCGGTAAATACCGCGGCGTAGTAAGCAGCAGCTAAAAAAATCAAATATGAAAAGAATTACATTAATTGGCCTTGGGTTAGCCACTATCTTTGCAACCTCATCCTGTAACAACAAAACCGGGGAAGAAAAGATGGAACCAAAAAAGGGAATCACGAAAGCTGCTTTTGGAAATGCGGATGGTAAAGAAGTTTCTTTGTACACCCTGACAAATTCGAAAGGAACACAGGTGAAAATTTCAACCTATGGTGGGGTCGTCACTGCATGGATTGCTCCCGATAAAAGCAATCAAAAATCGAGTATCGTCCTTGGTTTTGACAGCCTTGTTGGCTACCTTGCAAAGCCACCTTATTTTGGTGCATTGATTGGTCGCTATGGCAACCGGATTGCAAAGGGCACGTTTAAAATTGATAGTGCTACCTACACTTTGGCAACCAACAACGGCGCCAACGCATTGCATGGTGGCAACAAAGGATTTGATAAAGTAGTATGGGATGCTACCACTGAAAATGATGCTATAGCGGCTTTGAAACTAAGTTATTTAAGCAAAGATGGCGAAGAAGGATATCCAGGCAATTTGCAGGTGAACGTGGAGTACACGTTAACTGATGAGGATGAATTAAAAATTGAATACAAAGCCACCACCGATAAGGCAACCGTAATAAACCTAACCAACCACAGTTATTTTAACTTAACCGGTGACGTTGCCAACACTATTTTGGATCACGAGTTAATGGTGGATGCCGACCATTACACACCTGTTGACAGCGGCCTGATTCCTACAGGTGTAATCGCTCCTGTAAAAGATGGTCCGTTTGACTTTATCAAAGCAACTAAAATTGGTTTGCGCATTGATTCGGTAACAGGAGGATATGATCATAATTTTGTGTTGAATAAGAAAGATACAAGCCTTACGAAAGTAGCAATGGTAACAGAAGCAAAAAGCGGCAGAATGCTGGAAGTGTTTACCATGGAGCCGGGTATGCAGTTTTACACCGGTAATTTTCTGGATGGTACGATTAAAACAAGTGACGGCAAAGCAATTAACAAACACACCGCCTTTTGCCTGGAAACGCAGCATTTTCCTGATTCACCAAACCAGCCTGAATTTCCAAGCACTTTGCTAGTACCCGGCCAGCAATACCACACGATTACAATATATAAACTTTCGGTGAGTAAGTAAAAGGATTTATCGCCCTGTGATTAAAATGAAATACAAAAGCAAATCTGTATAGATATTTGATGCAGACAAAGATTCACATTCGGAGAATTTGCAATGATTAAGCGTGAATTGATTTAGCACAATCGGCTTTACCTTTGTAAAAGAAACAGATTTTATTTTTAAAATAGCAACCAATCATCAAAAACGAACGAGTATGAAATTTTTTATTGACACAGCAAATCTTGCTGATATTAAGGAAGCAAATGAACTGGGTATACTGGATGGTGTAACTACCAATCCTTCCCTGATGGCAAAAGAAAACATTAAAGGCGAAGCCGCCATCGCCAACCATTATAAAACCATTTGCGAAATTGTAGATGGCGACATCAGCGCAGAAGTACTGGGAACCGAATTTTCCGTAATTGTAGAGGAAGGAAAAAAGCTGGCTGCCATCCATCCAAATATTGTAGTAAAAGTGCCGATGATCAAAGACGGTATCAAAGCCATCAAATGGTTTACCGATAATGGCATCAAAACCAACTGTACGCTTATATTTAGTGCAGGGCAGGCAATACTGGCTGCAAAGGCAGGCGCTACCTACGTTTCACCTTTTATTGGTCGCATAGACGATAGCGGTTGGGACGGTGTGCAATTGATTGCACAGATCAGTAATATCTTCAACATACAAGGCTTTGAAACAGAAATTTTAGCAGCCTCCATTCGCAATGCCAACCACATCATCGCATGCGCAGAGGCCGGTGCCGATGTATGCACCTGTCCGTTGTCATCCATTCTTGCATTGCTAAAACACCCCTTAACTGATATCGGTTTAAAACAGTTTTTAGCAGATGCAGAAAAGATGAAGCTTGATTAATTTATTTTAACCAGTTTTTTGTAACCGGAGTAAAAATATCAAATGGAAATGCCGGACGGTTGATTAGCTGTCCGGCATTTTTGTTTTTGGGAAACGGAGAGGTCATTGTAGGAACAGGCCGTGGCCCAATGTCATTTAGTTAGGCATTTTTTGTTCCATCGGAACAATATGTGGGTAGAAAATTCAGATCGTTTGAAGAGGCGTTCCGTAGGAACGCTATATTTTATCAAACTCAATCCACATAACGTTCCTAACGGAACAAAAATTCAAAATGACAGACACTCGTGCTACCCACATATTGCCCCTACGGGGTCTTAACTAAATGACATTGGGCCGTGGCCTGTTCCTACAACAACATTGACGTCAAAGACCCGCCCTTGAATATAAAATATCCCTACAAACATAACGAAACACAAACAGCAGAATGGAATACAAATATGTAGGTTATTCAAATCAACTCATTTATTTTTAGCGGCTGCAAAAAAAGGTGATGTATTTAATTTTTATCTGAACCAAATTAAGAACACCCGGTTATAATAAAATAGATGGGCAAAGTAATTAAAAAAATCAAAGCATGGCTGCAACTAAAATTAGCTACATTCACTGATGGCAATCATTTTAACCCTTACACATCCACTTATGAAACATTTCACATTATCCCTTATAATCTTCTTAATGACAGTTTGCTCAAACGACCAGACCATATTTAAAAGGAACGACATTTACTTAGAAGCCGGTGGAAACGGACTTTTTGCATCTGTTAATTATGAGCGGCAATTTACAAAAGAGCCGGCTCTTGGATTCAGGCTTGGTAATGGATTTTATTCGGAAAATGCTTTTTACCTGACAATACCAGTTGGCATCAACTATCTTTTTAAAATAAAGAATAAGCATGCATTTATTGATGCAGGTGTAGGTGCAACATAGACAAGAATTGACGGCAAACTATTTAGTGACTCTAAAGATTCAAATGGTGACCATTTTGTAAACTTTGTGCCCAGTATTGGTTATAGGCGACACAGTGATCAAAATGTAATGTGGCGCATTAGTGTGACACCAATTGCAAATAAAAACGGACTGTTCCCATGGCTTGGACTGTCAATTGGAAAAAGATTTTAATAAAGAAAGCTGCTAAATCAACAAAAAACATAAATTTTCGTTCATCAATTCACCTGCAATAGTTTTATTCAGTATTAAAAACCAAACTAAAAATTTACAATCAATGGAAATTAAATCACTTCAAATAAAAACATCATTTAGCCCGGATAAAAAATTATCAGCAAAATTTGCGGCTTTTCAAAAACTGATCGATGAACTTAATAAAAAAGACATCCCGTTTGAAATGATGAATTCAATTAATCATGACATTGAAGAGATCAATCAATTTGGCGGCTCAGATGCCGACACCTGGAAGTTGGTGAGGAAAAAACAAACCCGAATTATAACACTACTTGAAAAAGAACTAGAATTGGTTCCACTTAATTACCATCGTAACAAATGGCTTGCAGTTGGTATGTCTGCTTTTGGATTACCCATCGGAGTTGCCTTTGGCATAAGTTTAGGCAATCTGGGTTTGCTTGGATTAGGCTTGCCAATAGGTATGGGAATTGGTGTGGCTGTTGGTATGTCAATGGATAAGAAGGCAAAAGAATCGGGTAAACAATTGGATGTGGAATTAAAATAATAAAGACCATCTCGATTATTTTATGTGGCAGCTTCCCTGCAGCGATGCAGTATTTATTATAGACGAAAACATGAATAAGCAGCACATCAAATAAATGAATTAATTGAAAAGGTTTTTCAATGGCCAGTAGTGTAGTAAAGTCGATACTAAACACCGGCTGGTGTTGAAAAAAAAAATGCAAACTGGCGATTGTATTCAAGCAAGATCAATTGAATATAAGTTTTCAGTTAGTTTTCTTCACGCATACTAAACACAGTTACAAATAATCAGCCTCCCCGGCTGAATAAATCGGTACCCTTCGGGATATTTGTTTCCTTCAACGAAAGAGTTGCAGTGTAAAAAGATCGTAAAATATTGCTGTAATCTTACCGGGTAAAAAGAGTGTCAATGAAATACTAGATTTTAGGAAAGCTTCTATTTACAAACCTTCGTCACCTGTTATTTTGTGCTACAGCTTTGTTTTTTGTTAACTGAACGTTATTCCGTTCAATGTAAATACTTGATTATCCTGCAAATGACACTTATTTTATGATACTGGTGAATTGGCTCTTGAATTTTTATTCTATTTTCGCAGCCTCATGAAAGTACCTGTTATTTTTCTATTGATATTTTTTGTGTTGCTGTTTGGCATTGGCAACTCATGTGCTGGACGTGGATTTAATAGTCGGTGCCAATTAACTTCGCTAAAGACAAATTTAAAAGTATTTAAAAATATCCACACAGGTTTTGCACCTGTTTATTCTACAAATATTACCCAATCTAATGAATATGTAATTTTCATTTTGGAAGCATTGGAAGAGGCAGATTCCGATGAATCATCCTCCAGAAAAAGTAGATTGGTCAATGGGTTTTGGGGCATTTTTTACAACGAATTTTATGTTGACTACTCCAACAATGCCGTGAATGTATTCCCATTTCTTTGGCGCAATACCACTCACCGATACATTCTGCAAGGAACCTTGAGGATCTGATTTTAATTCAACAATCTTCTGCCCATATTTTCAAGTCCGGGCGTTGCAAGCATTTATTATTTGGCACTCTGCCTGGTACAGGTTATAGCCAATGTATGGCATCTTTAAACGCCATCCTGATTACTATATCCATTTATACTTCCTAATCATTTTCGTTTACAATCATGAAAAAAACAAACATGCTGGCTGGCTTATTTGCACTTGTGTGCCTAAGCAG
>JBBQQP010000268.1:0-5268 GCA_038215675.1 Chitinophagales bacterium
CAATACAAAAACAACAGAATTAAGTGGCACCTGGACATGCACCGGCCCAAACTATTTTCAAACCGGAAAATGGATTGCAAAAAAAGCAAGCAATTGAATCTGCCGTTGTAATTTTTTACCATCAATAGAATCCTCCTTTTGACGGATAATAATCTTATTATAAAAGGGCCATATTTACCATCAAAAATAAATACATGAAAAAATATTTTGGCTTCTGCATATTGTTTTTTGCATCAACGCTAACTTTTGCACAACCCGGCAAAAAGTCGCCTGCAAAACCAAAAACTTCTGCTCAATCGCAAATGGATAAAGCTATGGAGGAGGCCATGAAAGATATGAGCCCCGAAGAAAAAGCGGAGATGAAAAAAATGATGGGAGGAATTATGCCCACATTGATGGACCACAATACAAAAGTTGCTGACTATACTGACTGGACCAGTAACAAACAATTACTGCCCAAAAAAGATAATATAAAGTTGAGTGCAATTTCAAAGAAAAGGCTTTCTACAAATGATGTAGCTCCGTATGCCGGCAATCTTTATAGTAAAATAATTACAAAAGGCGAAGCTGCCGAAATTGCACTCATCAAATCAATTGCAGCAAAGGCAACTACTTCTGCACAGTTGGAAAATGCTGCAGTGTTATGTATGTTACAGGGTCATCCGCAGGCTGCAATGGCCATCGCTGCAAAATCAGTACAAACCAGTGCTACCAATTTAAATGCGCAAAACAATCTGGCTTCTTTGTTAACACAATATGGCTATCCCGAACAAGCCATTCCTTTGCTTAATAAGCTGGCAGATGATGTGCCTTCTAATACAACCGTACTAAATAATATGGCTTATGCCTGGCTGGGGCTGGGTGACACAGACAGTGCCCGCATTTACGCTGGTATGGCCATCCGCATCAACCCTTCCAACAGCGAAGCCATGGTTTGCAGCGGCTTTATGGAAGAACTTTTTGGCGACCCCATAAAAGCCAATGATGCCTATGTTGAATCAATGCAGGCAAGTCTTAATCCGTTTACCGAAAAATTACTTACCAACAACAATGGACAGGATAAAATAGACAAAATAGATTTTGATAAAATAAAAAAAGCCATTGCCATCTACGAATATTTTCCCAAAGACTGGATTAAAATACCTGCCTTATCGGATAATGTAAGCGGTTATGAAAATGATATGCGGATTAAAAACAGCTATGGAGAAATGCTGCAAACGCTGGATGATAAAATAACCGATTTGGAAACTGCAGCCGGCAGCGAACTGGATAAATTAATGGATAAAGGTGAAGATGAATTTGCAACCACAATGGCCAATGAAAGCATTAAAGGAATCAATATGATGAGTAAACCTGCGGTGATTGTACAGTTGCTTTTACAACGTTATCTGATGCAGTGGAGCGAAGAAAAAAAGAATCAATACCAGGCATTGCAGGCCGATCTGGAGGAACACCGCAAGATCCGCAACAAATCAACCAACAACGACAAATGCCCCGACTATGACCGCAGAAACAATCAATACCTGCAGTATGCTAACCCGCTTATAAGGACCTATCATGCGAAGCAAGTTGAAGAATTCAGAATGTGGCTGAATGCGTTTTGCACCTGGACCTGGTACATAGCTGGTAATCCAAAAAATGCTGTTCTTGCGCAATGTATTGGCTGGACAAAAGCGCTGACTGGCTTTATTGCCGAAGCAATACACGATCAGGAAGCAACAGCCAGGACATGCGTAAAACAAGACAGCGATGGTAAAATGAATGTAGCCATGCCGGAAATTTCAAATTTTTATTGCCCCGCAATAGTTAGTATTCCTACCGGTGCTGAATGGCAGCAGCTCTCTAAAGCATCGCAAAATTTTGACAACAACACCCTCAATATAAAAAAAGATGGTGGCGTGAAAGTACCCAACACGTCTATCGCCTACGGTGCAGGCAATAATTCTATTGCACAACCAGGCAACAGCTTTTCCGCAAAAACAGCAAATGGCAGTATTACACCTTCTGCCGCAGATGTTGACAAAGCCATGGACAATGGTTTGCTGGGAGCACTCAAAAGGATCAACGCCAAAAATAGTACTACCCCTGTTCCAAGTGATGCAACGGTTAATAAGACAATCGATAATAGATTGACGGACATGCTGAAGAAAATCAACAGCCGTCCTAAAGCAAACGCAGAAGACGAGCTGACTCCTTTGCCCCGCATAAAAGATATGATTGCGAATAACCTGTTGAAAAAAATGCTGAGTTCCAGTTGTGATGATATCAAATCATCAAAAGATATCTTTAAAAAGGAGATGGAAAGAATGATGAAAAAAGTAAACGAGCTGGAGGCTTACGAACATGTGATAGAGCAAATAAAAGAGTTAGAGCAGAAAATTGCCGGCCAGGAAGCATTAAAAAAATCAATTGATAAAATGATGGAGGAGGTTAATAAAATGGATAAATATGAAGAAATGAAAGAACGGCAAAATAATATGGAAAAGATAATGAAGGAAATGGACCAGATGGATGAACAGAAGTTGTTTAAACAAGACATGGATAAAATTATGCATCTCGTAAATGAAATGGAAAATGCACCTGCTGTATTAAAAGATATAGAACAGAATGGTTTACGACCATCATTAAATTCGGGGATGCAGGTACAGGCCACACCAGCCGCAGGAAAAAACATTTTCAACTGATAAAAATTAAAATCATAAAATAGACTTCAGTTGTATTAATTGTACTGTTTTAAGACTCTTTCTTCACTACGTTCAAATTGGCTGATGATGTTATTACACTGTTTGATTTTACAAATAAATTCGCAAATGAATACATCATTACTAATTTTATAGGAGTAATGATGAAGAGGCAAGCAAAAGCGAGAAAGCAAACCTGGCGATGCCGTATAGCAGATCGCATCCTGGTATTGTTAGTGGTGATAAAGAAGATTGGGTGGAAGTTTCAAAACCTGGTATAAAAGTAAACTGGAGGATACGAAATTAAATAGTCATTTTTTTGCAGCGAAAAATAACGGGATCCTGGTGGTACAGGATTTTAATAGACGAATTTTTTTTTAAAGAAAGTGAACTGATTTTTTGAGCTTGCTGGCAGGGTTAAAAAATGTGAAGTGATGTAATTTATCCACAAGAGAATGAAAAAAAGCGAGCACTTTGTGTGTATTAAGTAATAAAATATTTAAAAGTCGGGCAACAAATTCGGCTTACCGGCAATTTCACTTTACTTTTTATTGAATGCTATTTCTTCCGTCGAAAGGCTATAGGAGCATCTAAAGTTTTTAATTACACGAATACCTCGTTGGTTTAAAACCAACTACTGTAAAAATATACGCAACGTATTCATAAACGCAGCCATATTTTATAATTAATACTCCGGCTGTTGCAGACACAACAGCGAAGTTTCAGCAGAGGTACTTTTCGAAGGGCCTACAAACAAGGGCAAGCGGAGTGACGGTATAAGTCATTTCTTAACGACATACCAACATGAACAAGAAAGCAGAAAATGTCCTGCTTTTCCAGTCAGCATTTCGATTATTCAACAGCACTTAGTTTGCCGCTAATTTATACACCACTTCCAGATTTTTTTTGCTGATTTTTAAAGTGTCCATCATCAACGTGTCGATGGCCGTTTCCCACACATACAATTTTTTAAGCGCTGGTAATTGCATTAAAGCTGGGATACTTTTATTGGTAATGGCCGTGCCATATAAATTGAGGTATTGTAATTTAGGTAAGCCTTGTAAATAGCTGATGCCGGTATCGGTTATGTTATTCCTGTTTAAATTTAGTTTATGCAGGTTGGGCAGGCTACCAATTATTTTTAACTCTTCGTCGGTAATCACACAATTCGTAAGTTGTAACCAAACGATTTGTTCTTTTAATAATTGAAGGTCTTTTATGTTTAATTGCGCCGGCCTGTTGCCCTGAAACTTAACTTCATAAATATTATTTGCCAGGGTTAACTGATTCACCTGAAATCCTTGTTTCAATAATTTTTCTATAGCGCCCGATTTTGGCGGAGCAATTACCAGGTCCATCAACTCATCTCTGTCAAGTTGAAAAAAATCGCTCAGGATGGACTGCATTTTTTTATTGGGATGTAAATTGGCAATGATGGCTTTTTTTTGTGCACCGGTTTCTATCCACCACTCCAGTATGGCCACCTGGTTTTCCGTAAGTGGCGTTTTTCCATTGGTGGGCATAAACTCTTTATGGTCGGCCGGAAGCGATATCCTTCTGAAAATTTCACTTCCTACCAAATTACCTGGTGCAATTCCCTGCTGCGTTTTACCACCGGTAAACATGGCATCGTAGGTGGTTAACAATAAGCCTCCTTTCGTCTTGTCATTGTTATGGCAACTAACACACTTTGACTGGATGATGGGCATTACAGCATCATTGAATACATCTGCAGAATCAAGGGAGACGACTCTTTTTTTCTCCAGATTTGTTTGTACGGAAGTGCCTGATAAATTCAACAACGATTTGGGTGCAAATTCTGTTAGGTAATGGTCGCCATGTGTAAGCGTTCCACCCAAATGCCCTGTAAGCGTAAGGGAAAATACGGCAACAAGCACAAAAAAGAAATAAACCGGTTGTTGTATTTTTTTTAAAAATTGGATTGGGTAAGTAGTGAGCAGGTAACAAATAAAGGAAATGCCGATTAAAGAAAATCCTCCCAACCGGTGCCAGTATAAGGTATTTTCATTGTACCCCCCGCCAAGTGATAAGGAGTATCCTAACAGCACAGAAAGCACCGATGCGAGCGTAGCCAACAACCAAACAAACGGTATAAAAACGCCCAATTTTTCAAACTTTTTCCAACGCTTAATTAGTTGCAATAAAATTGCAAGCGATATAAATCCGATGGGTAAATGAACCATCAACGAATGAAACCTGCCAAAAAAAATAAATATATCCTGTGTAGGTTCCATATTAATTAAACTGTGCTTTAGTTTGTATGCGATTAAATTTTAAATTAAAATATTGTTAGGTGTTGGTCACTTATTTTAACGGCGCCCCCATTACAGGAATTCCATTGGTGGTGAGTACCTGAATTTCGTGCGCTCCATATCCGTTGTATGTCCAAACAATTTTCTTATCGGCTGTTAGCTCAAAAATTTTAATGCTTTCGCCCTTGGTATCACTTGCACCGTAACTTGCAATCACTGTATTGCCATTGGGCAATCGTTGTGCCCCGCAAGGATCATTGAAAGGTTTTTCTTCGAGGTCATCATTCGAAACTTCCCAAACAATTTTTCCTGTT
>JBBQQP010000269.1:0-5266 GCA_038215675.1 Chitinophagales bacterium
GAGCCAGTGCCTTGTCTGCCCCGGTACAAATTAAAATGATCAACAATGAATTGGTTGTTAGTTTCCCAAATGATTTTGCAGCAAAGCAAGTGAAGGGCGACGTGGTTTTATATTGTCCATCCGACGAGAAAAAGGATATGCAACAGCTCTTCACGGTTACGGATAGTGCGGTTCAATTAAAAGTACCTGCAAACTACCATGGCCTGTATTACGTTAAAATTAACTGGGAGGTAGAAGGGGTCAGTTATTATCAAGAAGAAAAAATAATTATTTAACGATGGCTGCTTTATTTTTTGCCGCATTAACCCTTGGAATGATGGGAAGCTTCCACTGCATTGGTATGTGTGGGCCGCTGGCATTTTCGTTGCCACTTAGCAGCACCAACGATTTTGCAAAATTTGCGGGCAGTTTTTTATACAATATGGGTAGGATAGTTACCTACAGCACTTTGGGTTTATTATTTGGACTTGCCGGACAAAGCTTTTCGCTTTTTGGTTTTCAGCAGGGGCTATCAATTTTAGTGGGCGTGGCAATTTTATTCTTCGTATTTGCTCCTAAAAAATGGTTTGCAAATGCAGGTAAAAAAAATGTTTTTTCTGCTTATAGCTACAAGGTAAGATCAATGCTGGGTAAACTATTTATGAAAAGAAATTACCGCTCGTTGTTTGCAATCGGTTTGTTAAATGGCCTGTTGCCGTGCGGACTAATTTATATGGCTATTGCCGGAGCCATTGCATCTGCCGATCCTTATCAAAGTGCTTTTTTTATGGCCTCCTTTGGGTTGGGCACATTACCAGTTATGTGGAGTGTTTCTTTCTTTGGTAATTATATCGGAATTGGGTTGCGCCAAAAGATACGCAGTGCCTATCCGGTTTTGATGGTATTGATGGCCTGCCTGCTAATAATAAGAGGGATGGGATTGGGCATTCCATTTGTGAGTCCGGCAATTAATAACAACACACGGGAAGTGCAGAACTGCCATCCGTTGGTTCAATCATAAAACTATAATATTAAAATAACAGAGCTTGGTGTACGATTTAAATAATAAAAGAACACGAATGACAGGGTCAAATAAAATAGAGCAATTTTTACATGAAAGTTTAACGTGGAAGCGTTTGCTCGATTTTTTTATTCAGGAGAACAGCTTTTTAAAAACCAGGCTCAGCGAAGTGGTGGATCGGGAGACGGATAAAATAATTATTGCAAATGCTGAATATTTTCAAAATGAATTTATTTTGAAAGACGAGTATATAAGGGATATCGAAATTGATGTGAAAACGCATGAAAAAAATCTGCAACTGTTGTTCACTCAAAAAAATACGCTGGATAATAAAATCTGTAAGCAGCAGGAAAAATTAAGGAATGAAATATCGTACCTGGAAAAGGAGTTCTCCAGCTTAAAAAACCAGTTTAATAAATACCTGCTGTCGATGGTTTAAAATCTAATTGAGTAATGCTGCCAGTCGTTTTTCATCTAAAATGATGATGGCACCTTCCTTAATGTCAATGAGTTTTTCGCTTTTAAAATCGCTGAGTGTTCGTATGATGGATTCAGTAGCAGTGCCTGCAATATGTGCCAGGTCTTCCCGTGAAATATGAATGGAAAATTTACCGGTGTCGTCTTTAGTATATTTTTTTTGCAACAGTATCAACGCTTCTGCCACTCTTTTTCTCAAGGAATTGTATGCAATACCCACCAATTGTTTTTCCCGGTCGGTAACATTTTGAGCAAGTAACTGTATAAACTGATGTGCAACTTTTTTGTTTGATTGCAATAGTTTTTCAAACTCTTCTCGTCCAATAATAGACAACGTGGAATCCTCGATCGCTTCTGCTGTTTCTTTGTAAACGGTACCCTCCAATATAGCGGTATAACCAACATAATCGCCTTCTTTAAAAAGACCAACCGTTAAGCCTTTGCCATCATCGCTTGTTTTAAAAGTTTTTACTTTACCTTTTTGTATGTAAAAAACCCTTACCGGGTGGTTTCCTTCTGAATAGATCAGTTGCTTCTTCTTGTAAAAATTTACCGTTTCATTCTCTATCAGTTCCTGTAGGGCTTTGTGGTGGTCCATTTCTTCTATGGGTTGTGGTGCCTCTGTTGCTGCTGTATTTTTATGAGAATGTGCTGATTTTTTTAACCGGCTTTCAATAGCAGTTAATAATTCTATATCGGTAAAAGGCTTCGTGATATAATCATCTGCACCCATTTCCATTCCTTTCCTAAAATCACCTCTCTCTGCTTTGGCCGTTAAAAATATAAAAGGAACATTTTTTAATTTTTCATTTTTTTGCAACAAATGCAGTACACCATAGCCATCCAACACCGGCATCATAATATCGCATATAATTAAATCGGGGATACTTCCCATTGCTTTTTCAACTCCCAACTTTCCGTTGGCGGCAGTGTCTACTTTGTAATTGGCCAGCTCAAGTATTTCTGCTGTATTCTCTCTAATCTCATCATTGTCCTCAATCAGTAAAACATGTTGCATACAAATAACATTTAGTAATTGCAAGATAAATAGTTATGGCATACTTACCGCATAGCAATTGAAACTAATATAGAATGTGGAACCCACCACTATATGAAATCCCAATTCATTTCTATTCTAGAAACGAATTGGGATTTGGTTTCACCTAAATCATAAATCTTTAAATACCCAACGAAGCATATTCAAATAAAACATCAGACTTAATTTTTTCGGAAGCTCACCATTATGCTTCAGCGTACACGATTAGGAAGAATGCTTACACAGAAGAATAAAACAACCACTTTTCAACACTAAACAGCTAGAGTAGCCGATTAAAAAGGGATAATATTTTTATAAAGCCATTTGTTTTTACGTCTTTGGTGGATAAGCAGGGAAATGCTTGCCGGGAGTAAAGTCTACATTTTGATCAATACACCGATATGACAGAGACGAAATCAAAGGAATCCGTAGATGACCTGAGACATGAATTTGATTTAATCGGTTGTTATGGTCTGGAGTTTTTTGATGAAGGATTTATAGTTAAAATCAACTATTTTTTTTACCAGGTTATTGATAATCGTAAAACCTGTAAGACATTCACTAACCTTTGTTTTTGTAAGACGGAGGAAGTGCCCCGAAAGTAACTTTTGTTACAAAATGATTTTCTTTATTTTTGACCTTTACATTATGAAAAAATCAATAAAGCAATATTGGGACTTTGTTTATGAAACAAAGAGTGCAGATCAGCTAAGTTGGACTCAGGATATTCCAACAACTTCTCTGTACTTTATTCATTCCTTTGGCCTTGATAAAACAGCAAAAATTATTGATATCGGCGGTGGCGATAGCAAGCTGGTTGATTGTTTACTGGAGGAAGGATATGAAGATATTACGGTGCTTGATATTTCAAAAAAGGCCATCGACAAAGCAAAAGCAAGGTTGGGTAACAAAGCAAAAAAAGTAAAGTGGATTGTAAGTGATGTCAATACTTTTAAACCCGTTGAACAATACCAGGTTTGGCACGACCGGGCAACCTTTCATTTTCTTACTACCTCCAATCAAATCAATACTTATTTAAAAGCAGCAAAGCAATCAGTAGATGGGTATTTAACAATTGGAACATTTTCTAAAAATGGGCCAACCAAATGCAGCGGTCTTGACATAAAACAATATTCAGAGTCTGAATTGCAGGTACAACTGCAGGATGGATTTAGCAAAATCCGTTGCATCACTGAAGATCATGTAACACCATTTCATACCACACAAAATTTTCTTTTTTGTAGTTTTAAAAAAGATAATTATTGATTCAAATCTTTTTTACCAGCCACGAACTATTAATATATTTATCATCGACCTTAAAGTTTAAAAGTGTTAGTAAGCCCAAAACGACTAAAAGTGATTCCAACAATGTTAAGTTCAAATTATTGGTCAAGTACCTCATTAATTCGTGTAATTGGTGTTTCATAATTCGTGTAATAAAAGTTAGCCTACCCCTATTTAAAGTTTACCCGGCAATAATTAGCAAAATCGCCGGTAAATTTGCTAACTAAAAAAGCAACTTCAAGATGGATGAGCAACCTGAAAAACCAGATGGCGATATATTGATAAAACTGGTTACGATGGAAATGCCTTTTGGAAAGTATAAGGGAACGATATTGTGCGATCTGCCCGTGTTCTACCTTGAGTGGTTTCAGCGCCAGGGTTTTCCTGCAGGAAAAATGGGCGTTTACCTGGCCACCATTTATGAAATTAAAATGAATGGATTGGAAGATTTACTAAAGCCGTTGAAGACAACTTATTATAAAAAAAATTACAGGTGACCCTCAAAACCAATTTACTAAATAAGAAACAATAGCCCAACCATGCTTTTTGTTTCTTTATACAAACTTTAAATACCAGTAACTTTGTACCTATGCCCGATTTTAATTGGAACGATAGTATCAACCTCGCAAGCAAGTTAACCTTCAGGCGTTGCTGGAATGGTATAAAAGTGCTGAGCAGTTTTTATGCCAGCAGGTTATTGAATAAGCCTGTGCAATGGGGCTACCCGGTTTCTATTTCATTTGAGCCAACCACCAGTTGCAACCTGCGTTGTCCCGAATGCCCAAGCGGTTTAAGAGCGTTTACCCGTCCAACAGGTATGTTGGAGAAAAGTTTTTTCAACAGAACGATAGATGAAATCCACAATGAACTTTTGTACCTCATTTTTTATTTTCAGGGCGAACCCTATTTAAATCCTGACTTTCTGGACATGGTAAGATATGCCAGTGATAAAGGTATTTACACCGCCACATCTACCAATGCGCACTACCTGAACGATGCTGCCGCTAAAAGAACTGTTGAAAGTGGGTTGGATAGACTAATTATTTCCATCGATGGCACCACACAGGATATTTACAAACAATACCGGGTAGGCGGTAATATTGATAAAGTACTTGAAGGTGCAAAGAATATTGTAAAATGGAAAAAGGAATTGAATAGTAAAACGCCCTTTGTATTTTTTCAGTTTTTGGTAGTAAAACACAATGAGCACCAGATAGAGGATATTAAACGCCTTGCCAAAGAAGTGGGCGTAGATGAAGTGAGGTTTAAAACTGCCCAGGTATATGATTATGAAACAGACCCCAACAACCTGATTCCTACAATTGATAAATACAGCCGCTACAAAAAACATGCAGACGGTAGCTATACTGCCAAAAATAAGCTGGCCAACCGCTGCTGGAAAATGCAGCATGCCAACGTAATTACCTGGGATGGGTTGGTGGTACCGTGCTGCTTTGATAAAGATGCCA
>JBBQQP010000270.1:0-5250 GCA_038215675.1 Chitinophagales bacterium
TACACCTGAGAATTTCTGCAGAACTATCCGCTCACTATCGTCTTGTGAAAAGTTATCTACCACAATAATTTCATACGAAATATGGGTGGTTTGTTTGTAAATACTTTCAATACAATCAAGCAGTAAAGCAGGGCCTTTGTAATTAACAAGAATAATTGATAGGTCCATGATTGGCAATTTTCAGAAATAGTGCGTTTGGTTTTATTGGTTCAGCTAATTATTTTTTGTATTGCCTTACTAAAAGAAAGGCACAAATTACCAATGCAACCAATGTAATGATGCCCGCAATCAGATTCAGCGTATTACCCAACGTATAAGATGCAGGAGCAAAATCAAATTGAATGGCATGATCACCTGCCGGTATATTTAATCCGCGGAGAGCATAATCTACTTTTACAATGGGGGTTTCTTTACCATCAATAAACGCCTTCCAGCCATTCGGGTAATAAATTTCGCTGAACACCGCAAACTGGTCTTTTGTAGCATTGCTTTGGTAGGTGATGTGGTCGTTTAGGTTTTTAATCAAACGGATACCTGCGCTGCTGTCGTATGTCGGGTTAACGGTCACCTTTACCTGTTCTCGTTTGTCAATCACCACGGTATCTTTTGAATGCAGACTATCCAACGCCAGCATCTCTTCATCCGCATTGTTTACATATTTAATCGCTTTTACAAACCAAACAGGGCCATTCGAACCTGGATTCAGTTGCGCAACCGGCTGGTTACTTTGTCCTGCAGAAATAAAATATTTAGTATTCAGCATATTAAACACTTCCATATTTCCTTTGCTGAGTTGGTGTTCTATCAAATCATTGTACAATCCCAGTTTAGCCGGACTATAACCGCCAACAGAATTGTGAAAATAGGAGGTACGGGAATCCTGGAACGGATCTCCACCAGCCTGATCAAATACCCTGAAATAACCTGTATCCATTTTAATCTGGTTATCGGCTGCGTTGGGTGTGAAGCCGGACAAATAATCTTCCGGTGTGGCATACTTGCTTTTATTCAGGTATCTTGAAGAAACAGTAATCAAATCGATGAAAGAAATAAAGGCCAGTAAACTGATGGCTAGTACCGGATTAATTTTCTTTTTACTACCCAGCCAGATTATGCCTCCACCCAATGCAAAAAATATAATGAGCCTTATCAAATCACTGCCAAACAATCCCTTTCTGTCTTCAATCAAAGCCTTGAAAAAGCTACCGGTCATGGTATTGGCCTGGTTGGCCATTTCCGGTGTAGGCTGTTTGCCCTGTGCCATCGACTGTGCCAGTTGTTCGGTAATAGCTTTTTTAGATTCCTTTGTTTTTTCGTTGCTAAAGGACGAAGTGAGATAAACAGCAGCTAGTATTGCCAACACAGCACCGGATGTAATTGCAGCATATTTCAATTTTTTCAATAGCAGTTGTTCTCCCATTTTACCGTAAAAAATTTCCTGCAAGGCAAGTGCTGCAATCAATGCAAAAGTAAATTGTGGTAATACCAGTGCCATAGATGGCGCCCTGAATTTGTTAAGGGCTGGTAAATGGTCGAACAGGAAATAATTGACTGCTGCAAAATTACTGCCCCATGCCAGCATGATACCGATGATGGTACCGGGTATCAGCCATGATAAATATTTTCTCTTTATTACAAACAGCCCTGCAATAAACAACAGGCAAACAATGGCACCCAGGTAAACGGGGCCAGCTGTATTGGGCTGATCGCCCCAGTACGGCGACATAAAGCGGTAGAAATAATTGATGCCGTCACTGGGCAAACCGGATTCCTGTAAGGCTGCTATTACTTTACTGTTTTCGCCAAACTCGCCGGGATCATTGCTGCTTCCAGAATAATTGGGTAAAATAAAAGTCAGCGTTTCTTCTTTACCGTAACTCCATTGAAAAGCGTAATCTTTTTTTAAGCCACCTTCAGATAAGTTCTCTTTTTTTACACCCAGGGTAAGTTCGCTTCGGCCACCCCTCATTGTTTCCTGTGCAAATTCCCTGGTTGGCAAAAGCATCACAGCAAATGAACAGGCACTGATGGCAATTGCAAAAAATGCCAGGGTTGCAGAAGTAATTAAATGCTTAAAATTCTTGGTTTTGATGGTTTGAATTAAAAACGAAATACCGAGGCAAACAAATAATAACATAAAATAATAAACGATCTGAACGTGATTTTGCCAGAAGAATAAAGTACTTGAAATCAGTGTTAATGCAAAGCCCAGGATGTATTTACGTTTCATCAATAAAATGATACCGGCCAAAACCAGTGGTGCATACCCCATGGTTGCAAATTTTGTAACATGGCCAACCATGGTTATGATAGCGTTGTAAGATGCAAAGCCGTATGCCAGTGAGCCGAGTATTCCGATCCATGGTTTTAGTTTTAATACCTGGGATAAGATATAAAAACATATACAGGATAAGAAGAAAAGGCTTGCGGGAGATGGTAAAAAGAAGGTGAAAATATTGTGCATCCAAAGAATACCGATACTGTATTTGCCTGCTAAGAATATCTGAAAAGCAGGCATGCCGCCAAACATGGAATTGGTCCACAAAGGATAGGTGCCGTATTTTTCATAAAACTCAAAAGATTGCTGGGTCATACCTCTTGTGCCCAACATATCATGCTGACTAACGACCATTCCCTGAAAAACAGGTAAACAATAAACAACAGCAATGATCAGGAATAGTACCACCGCAATGGCATGTGGCAGGATGTTTTTCAAATTAATAGGCTTCATGAAACGATTTGATTATGAGGCGGCAAATTAACTCAAAAAAAGGAAACACCCATCTACTCCCGAAAGAATCGGGACCTTGTTCCGGGGAGTTTACCCCCATCCCCTGAAGGGGAGTTATAAAAAGAACATTTGGTAAAGGAAATGTTATTGGGTGAAAAAGGTTGGGTGTGTTCCATTTCGAATGTTTTAGAATGATGCATATAAACGTTTATTCCATCCCCTCCCGATAAAGGATGGAGACTTTGTTCGATGGATGTCTGGAAATCGTTCAGGAAAAATGCATAGTTGTTTTGTTGAATAAGAAATAGATATTTAGTGGTTCGGTTTTTTGAAATGATGCATTCAATCCCTGAAGGGGCGTCATAATTAAGCATGGCGCAACGCCCTATGATAAACGAACGAATAATCAACAAAACCCTGCATGGGCTAAATAAATGTGGGGTTGCAATAGAGCGAGTTCAATTTGCCCCAGGCCTCTCCGGATTACGGATCGGGACCTTGTTCCGGGGAGTTAATCAAAGCATATTTTATACCTGCATTTAGTGTCATCATCAATTAGTAAAACCCTGTTCTTTGTATTCTGGAAATAAAAAAAGCCCCATATAAAATAGGGGCTTTTCAATAGTTCAACAAAATAACGTTGAAGTAATTTTATCTTAAGAATTTCTATAATTCCGAAATATAAGTAACTGCTGTTTTAAGCGCTTTAATGCTTATGTTACTTGCACAACATGGAACAATTTCATGGTTAGGAGAGGAGGCAGTCAAATTATTGCTGCCCCTGCATACCTTCCATTCCTCCTCCCTGGTCAGCTTTCATGTTTTTACGCTTTAACAATGAAACGTCAAATTTTCCAAAACGCCAGTTAAAATTCAATCTCAAAATCTGCGGGTCTCTTCTGCGGGATGTTTCCTGTATAAAATAGATTGATTCAGTGAAGGCCTCGTTTAACCGGGTTCTGAAAACATCACTCATTTGAAGGGTCAAAGAAGCAGCATTGTTTTTTAGGAAATCTTTCCTGATAGCAAGGTCAACCCCATAAAAGGGTTTGATATACCCTTGTGCACTTGGTAAATTACCACCACCAAACATCATTCCACGGCCACCACCACTGCCCCCGCCTGGTTGCACCAAAGTTTTTGCCTGGTAATCGCCACTAAACTGGATTGAATAATTTTTTGGCAATTTAAAGCTGTTGTTAAATTTAAAGAACCAACTTAACTGGCTATTGTCTACACCATTAGGCAGATTACCTGCTTTTAAGGTAACGCTGAAAAGATTCAGGTTAGTAGTCAAATCCCACCATTTGTTTATTTTATTTCTGGCCGTCAACTCCAATCCACCCGTATAGCTTTGTGAGGCATTGGCATAGCTGGTAAACAACACGGAATCTGGTTTTGCCGGAGAATTGGGATTTTTTTCCGGAAATTGATACCGTGCAATCAGGTCGTTGGTATTTTTAAAGTACAGGCTTGTTAACAGGCTATGACCTTTTGCGAGTTGATTTTGGTACGATAACTCCAGCAAGTTTGTAAACTCCGGAACCAGGTTTGGATTACCCTTACTTAAGTTTAAGGAATCGGAAAAATCAATGAAAGGTATTAATTGGAAAAAGTTGGGGCGGTTGATTTTTCGTGAATAATTCACCTGCAGATCCTGCTTGTCGGTTAATTTATAAGTTGCAAATGCACTGGGGAAAAGACTGAAGGGAAATTTATTAGAAAACTTTTGCCCGGTATTGATGAGGTTACCATCGTATTTTGAACTCTCTATTCTTAACCCGAGCTGGTAACTGAATTTTTTTATTTGTTGCGAAAAAGTAGTGTAAGCTGCAAGCACCCGGTCTGTAAATTGGTAATTGTTGTTTAGCTGAGTCAATGGGATGTTATTGCCAGACGTGGGATCTTTCAAGAAGTTTTCGTTGATACTACTAAAATCCCTGATGGCCATCCGGGCTCCCATTTCAATTTTCATATTCGCCGAAATCGGATTGACATAATCTGTTTGTGCTGTAAAAAATTTTGAACTGCCGTTACCCCTCGAACTTTGGTTGATGAGCGGCGTTTTTGGGTTGCTATTTAAAAAGTAGTACTGGGTACCGATCTGGTTTTCGTTGTTATTCCTGCTGTAATTATAATTTAAATCCGCAGTCAATTCCTGGTTTGCTTTAGCGAAGTTGTGCTTAAAGCCAATCGTAGAGCCATAGTTCCTAAATTCTGCAAGGCTGTTGGTAGTCCTGAAGCCATAATCTTTTACAGTATAATTTGAATACACGGTATCCCGGTTGATATTGTAGAGATCGTTGTTCTTGAAATTACCGCCAACCATATTGCCCGAAATACTTAACGTGTTTCTGTTATCGATGAAGTAATCAACACCCATTCTTCCAAAACCAAAAAATCCTTTACCGATGGGTGCACTCTCCTGGAATAAATGAGCTACTGAATTGTTTAAAAAATCGGTACGGTCTGTGGTGGAAGTAGAAATACTTTTGCGATAGCCCATTTGGGTGGCGGCG
>JBBQQP010000271.1:0-5203 GCA_038215675.1 Chitinophagales bacterium
CTTCTATGAACTGTGGGTTTTGCATTGTTCCCGAATACATGTGTTTTTCCACAGGTAGTGTTGGTTATCCAATAAGTTTTCTAATTAAAGTTTCTACTTTTTAGGTGATATCGGGAAACACTAATTAACTGCTAAAATAAAGTTCTCTTTGCAACAGACCAGTATTGTTTAGTTCTTAAAAATGAGATTGCAGTATTTTTTTTACACTTCCCTCAAATCTGTTAATTAATTTAACATTTAAACCCAATGCAAACGCCTTGGGGTTATTTTATTAAATGTGTGAATTATGTAACATTATTCCAGTTTTCTGTAATCGTGCTCAGGTATTTAGGTGCACCTTTGTAAAATAAATTAGGCTTATTTTATATGAGCTTTATTCCTACTCCTTTACCAAAAAACAGTTAATACTGAAAATAAACATCCAATGTGACTTTATAAGATCAGAAAAACTTTTACATTATGACTCAAAATAAAATTTCCGGTCTGGGCACAAATATTCCCATCAGAATACTACTGGCAGATGACGATGAAGATGACCGCCATTTTTTTGGAAGGATTTTAGAAGAGATAGAAATTAAGACCAGCTTGGTAACTGTAGTGGATGGGGAAAAGTTGATACAATATCTCCTTAAAAATTCAGCCAATCTGCCTGATATTATTTTTATGGATTTTAATATGCCCCGTAAAAATGGGTTACAATGTTTATCGGAAATAAGTGCTGATGAGAAATTTAGGCAGTTACCCGTAGTTATATATTCCACCTCCCTGCAGGATCGGAACGCAGATCTGTTATACGATAAAGGGGCTTATTACTATGTTCGTAAAACCAATTTAGAAGAACTGAAGAAATATGTCCGGCATATTTTGATGATGATTACGGAGAACAAATTGATAAGACCGGCAAGAGCGGAATTTATCGTCAACCTCGTTGAAGCATAGCAACCGATTTTTAAAATAAAGCTTTATGGCAAAAGTCATTCAAACTAAAAAAAATGATTTGAAATTTCCAAAATCCTTAACCGGAATTCAGGGGCTTGATGTAATTACGGAGGGGGGTCTTCCCATGAATCGTCCTACCTTACTATTGGGTAACACGGGTTGTGGAAAAACAATCATGGCAATGGAGTTTTTGGTGAACGGAATCGTATTATTTGATGAACCAGCAGTGTTTTTTTCCTTTGAGGAAGATATAGCGGAACTGGAATTGAATGTAAAATCCCTGGGATTTGATCTTGATAGACATATTACTAACAAAAAATTATACCTGGAGCATATTCCAATCACACGTTCCAAGATTTCGGATACAGGTAATTATGATATTGAAGGATTATTTATCAGGCTCGGCGAAGCAATAAAAAATGTAAAGGCTAAACGGGTAGTACTTGATTCGCTCGATAATCTTTTTTACAGGTTTGACTATAAAGTTCTTCGCTCAGAATTTAAACGTTTGCTCACGTGGCTGAAAGCGATAAATGTAACTGCAATTATAACCGGCGAGATAGGAAATACGCTTACAAGCCGTGATGGTATTGAAGAGTATGTTGCAGATTGTGTAATAGTATTAGATAATCGTGTAGTTAATCAAATTACTACCAGGCGTCTGCGTGTTATAAAATACCGGGGTTCGGTGCACGGTAACAACGAATATCCTTTTACAATTGATGCAAATGGAATCATTGTTTTGCCTTTTATTGAGGGTGCAGTTCAACAAAAGTCCAGTTCAAAAAGAATACCTTCCGGCATTCCCGACCTGGACGAGATGCTGGATAAAAAAGGGTTTTTCCTTGGCAGCAGCGTTTTGGTATCAGGCACTGCAGGCACTGGAAAAACAAGCATTGCTGCTACCTTCAGCTACAGCGTTTGTAAAAATAAACATTGTTGTCTTTATTGTGCTTTCGAGGAAGCCCCTAACCAGATAGTCAGGAATATGCGGTCAATTGGTATTTCCCTGGATTCGTTCATTAAATCGGGTTTGTTACAATTTTATTATGCGAGGCCTACTTTACAAAATCTTGAGTTGCATCTTATTGCTATAAAAGAAATGATCAATGAATTAAAACCCAGCGTTGTTATTCTAGATCCAATCACAAATTTAATGACCGAAGGCCCTAACAGTGATATCAGGTCGATGCTCACGAGGTTTGTAGATTTTTTAAAACTTCATCAGATAACAGTCATGTTTACAGCAGCTATTACAGTGGGATCAATCGAACGAAATCCCAGTGATGAGGGGATTTCTTCAATGGTAGATACCTGGATGATGGTGCAGGATATAGAAGTAGATGCCAAACGTACCCGCAGTTTATGTATCATGAAATCAAGAGGGATGAATCACTCCAACGAGGTGCGAAGATTCAATATTTCAAAAACCGGTATTCATTTACTTCCAATTGTGATTGATGACAAGGCTCCTCAGTCTGAGACAAAACGAGCAGCAAAGGAACACCTGAATTTATCTACCTCAAAAGAATCCATCGGTATCAAATAATACAGCCGTTATTAGGAAATAAAAATCACATTGATTTGATTAAATATTTGTTTGAAAAATAAGCTGATCATGATGTTAAAAAAAGTGTCTGCGAAAACAAAAGTTAAAATAGAAGTTGAAGAAGTTAGTGAAGAAAGGTATATGCTACGCTTAATAATTACTGGTATTTCGCCCAACTCTGTACGTGCGGTTGTAAATGCTAAAGCAATCTGTGAAAAATATTTACTGGGCAGGTACGAACTGGAAATAATTGATATTTATCAGCAACCATCATTAGCGCTTGCGGAACAAATAATAGCTATCCCGGTACTGATAAAAAAGTTGCCATTACCCGAAGAAAGGGTGATTGGTGATTTGTCAGACACTGTAATGGTTTTAGATGGACTCAATCTTGTATAATTAATTCTGGGCGTATATGCAGGCAAAAAACACTAAAGCAGGTTTATTGGTAGATATTGAAAAATTCAGGAATGAAAATAAATTTTTGTCTAAACAATTGGAGGAATTAAAGCGATCCTTTGATGCAATAAAATCAGGTAATGTAGATGCCCTGGTAGTTGCCAGTGAAAAAAAATTTACGGTTTTTGCCGAAAAAACAACTGATAAAATATACCGGGTTTTAATTGATAAAATGAATGAAGGGGCGGTTACACTTACAAGTGACGGAACTGTACTTTATTGTAACGCCTGCTTTGCAGCGATGGTGAAACAGCCTCAGCAAAAGCTGGTGGGAAAAGAGTTTGCCGATTTTATGGATGATACCTCAAAAGAACATTTCAGTGATTTGCTCCTTCAGGTAATGGTAAACCCTGTAAGTGAACAGGTTTACGTTCGCACAGTTGATGGCGCCCGTCTTCCTGTTTTGATATCGTTGAACAGCTTTTCGGTGGATAATACTGTCGTGCTAAGTGTGATTCTGACAGATCTTTCACTTCATTTCAAAAGTCAGGAAGAAGTAAAACTGAAGGCAATTCAATTGGAAGAAAAAAACATAGAACTTGAAAGCGCCAACAAGGATCTCACTTCGTTTACATATGTCTCAAGCCACGATTTGCAGGAACCATTGCGCAAAATCCAAGGTTTTGTGAGTTGTATTATTAAGGACGAAGAAAAAAATTTATCAGACGCAGGCAAAGTGTATTTCAGTAGAATGCAGCTCACTGCTAAACGAATGCAGCAGCTTATTGACGATTTGTTGATCTACTCACGGACCAAAAGCAAGGATAGGAATTTTGAAAAAACGGACCTAACGATGATCGCTAATAATGTTAAAAAAGATTTTGAAGAAATTATAGCCGAAAGGCAAATACTTATAGATGTTACTCACCTTGGCCATGCCAGCATTATCAGGTTTCAGTTTCAGCAACTGTTTCACAATCTTTTTAGTAACTCGATAAAATTCTCCAAAACCGGAAGAAGACTGCATATAAAAATTAAAAGCGAAATCATTAAAATGAGTGCACCAGGGCATCCGGAATCAGCTATCCAAAGCAACTACTGCCATATTACTTACACCGACAATGGCATTGGCTTCGACGCACAATACAATACCCGGATATTTGAAGTTTTCCAGCGCCTTCACAGCCAGGAAGAATTTACAGGCACGGGGATCGGATTGGCCATTTGCAAAAGAATCATAGAAAATCATAACGGCAGCATTACCGCCACCGGCAACTTAAATACAGGTGCAAGATTTGATATTTATATTCCCGAACATTGAATTGGTAAATACAAAAATGCAGCAGTTTTACTCACGTAATGGCTTACATTGTTCCCGCGGGGTTTTGACTGCACACACTACAAGAAATAAATAAGCTCAACATAAAACCCCAGCTTAGAAATGTAGCTTAACTATATTGCAACCACAGACTTTATAAATTCGATGCGGGAACATTCAACTTCGGGGTTTCGCAATAGCAATAAGACATTTCGATTTATCTTTTTTGCCGAAAGCCAGGCAGGTACAAAACCCATTTTTCCGGCCAGGGCAAAACAGCATTGCGCACTATATTGATAGACTCGTGAGGGCGGCAAAAAAATACCGGCTTATAATGTATAAGCCGGTTTAATTATATTCCATTGATTATCATGAAACACCAAAAGGTGCTACCAGGGCCAAAACTTCAGCAGCTGTCAATGGTTCATCAAATGCTTCAGTTGCAGCATTCGCGGAAATGGATTGACCATTGATACCCGTAATGGTAACACCCGCCTGAACTACATTTGATTCAGGAATTGCTCCTCCATAGTTTCCATTGGCTGCTGGCACGCCACTGTCGTTACCACCAGTTATGTACGGTTTAATAGTGGGCACATGTCCATTCATCCTGCGCATATACCTGATTTTTGCAGCATGCCTCGCTTCAATAGCATGAATACCCAGGGCTGCGGTAAGGTAAACTTTTTGTCCAAGTAATTCCCCGGCCCTTCCTTTATACGCCCTTACCCCGGTATCTTCCAGTACCTGGGCTACTGCAAGAAAAGTAGCATAATTTGTAAATACTGTAGGAAAAGTTCCGGCCGCAGTAAAATCATACACAGCCTTTGCTGCTACAGGAGTTGCGCCGGCGCCTCTAATAACCGTTTGAAGAAATGTAACATGTTTGGCTTCGCTGTCACGAATTATTTGAATGGCGGTTTTATCCGGGCCAGCAGGTATTGGTGCAAGTAAAAAGCCATCTGTATAAAACTTTGCTTCAAAATGTTCCAGCGTTA
>JBBQQP010000272.1:0-5180 GCA_038215675.1 Chitinophagales bacterium
AATATTTTATACCGGGTAATACAGGCATAAGATAAAGATGTTATAAAAACAATATAAATCATGCAATTGCTTAAAAAAATTCTTTCAACCCAGGCGGAGTATGCCCGACCATTTAGGACTGCGCAGCATTCAAACTACCGATTAACTCAATAGCTTCTTTTGCTTCCTTTACATCATGTACTCTCAATATCGAAGCGCCATTCAGCAAGGCAACGGTGTTTAAAACAGTGGTACCGTTCAATGCCTCTTCTGCAGAAATACCAAGCGTTTTATAGATGGTACTTTTTCGGGAAATCCCTGTCAGTATTGGCTTTTCCAATAGTTTGAAAATTTCCAATTGTTTCAACAGTTGAAAGTTATGTGCAATTGTTTTTCCGAATCCAAACCCAGGATCCATTATTATGTCGTGGATTCCAGCAGCTTTACATTCCGCTATTTTAAAAATAAAATAGTCCAATACTTCTTTTACTATATTTTCATAATGGATATCTTTTTGCATGGTATCGGGTGTTCCTTTCATGTGCATACAGATGTAGGGCACACGCAGCGAAGCAACTATACCAATCATTGCTTTGTCCATTTCGCCACCACTGACATCGTTTACAATAGAAGCACCGGCTTTTACAGCCATTTCGGCTACCCGGCTATGGTAGGTGTCTATGGAAATAATGGTATCGGGAAACTTTGATTGAACTGCCTCAATCACCGGTACTACTCTTTCTATTTCCTGAGCTGCCGGTATGCGTTCACTTCCGGGGCGGGTGCTTTGTCCACCGATATCTAAAATGGTGGCGCCATCTTCGATCATTTTTCCGGAAAGAGAAACAATTCCATCCAGACCAAGTGCTGAATGACCTTTAAAAAATGAATCCGGCGTAGCGTTGATGATCCCCATCACAATGGGTTCATCAATCAGCAATAATTTTCCTTTGCAGTTAAGTGTGTACATCAGTAAGAAACGGTATTTTTGAGAGCCACAAAATTATGTACTTACAACAAACAATGAACACAGGTCAACAATACGATAAAGCGATACAATCCTGCAGGGATATTTTTTTAGATAAAACCAAAGACTACGGTACTTCCTGGCGGGTTTACCGAACCATTTCCATTGTAGACCAGATTTACATTAAGGCTAAACGCATTCGCACCATTCAGGAAAAAGGAGAGCAGCGGATAGGGTATGATCTCACCAGTGAATTTAAAGGCATATTGAATTACAGTATCATTGGGTTGATACAATTAGACCTGCAATCTGACGAAACGGAGGAGCTGCCGGTAGAAAAAGTTGAACGTTTTTACGATGAGAAAGTACATATTGCCAAAAAATTAATGGAAGATAAAAACCATGATTATGGGGAAGCCTGGCGGCAAATGAGCCAGGAAAGTTTTGCCGACCTGATCCTTGCAAAGTTGCTGCGTATCAAACAAATTTTAAAAAACCAGGGACAAACACTTATTAGTGAAGGAATCGATGCCAACTATTTTGACATCATCAACTACGCGGTATTCGGGTTAATATTGATAGATGAAAAAGTACATGGATCTTAATGTTTTTTTTATTTTGAATAGATGGTAATTACCAAGGTTTAAATCTAACTGCATTAAAACCTGCACCACTTTTATTCCGATAAAATTCCGGACATCATTCATATATTAGTTTATAAATTATGAAATTATTAGTACAAATTGCCAGGTTCCTAGTGGGAGGCTTATTCATATTTTCCGGGCTGGTAAAAGCAATAGACCCACTGGGATTGGGATATAAGATGCAGGAGTTTTTTGAGGTATGGGCATCTGATGGCTATTTCCCCGGAATGATGAATTATTTTCATGGACAGTCCTTGTTTTTTTCCATCCTGATGATTGCGTTGGAAATTGTGTTGGGGGTTGCCTTGCTGATTGGATGGAAAAAAAACCTGGTGCTTACCTTGCTATTTTTACTTACTTTATTTTTCACATTCCTAACAAGTTTTGTATTATTCTCTGGTAAGATCAGGGCCTGCGGTTGCTTTGGAGATTGTATTCCACTAACTCCGATACAGACTTTTACAAAAGATATCATTCTTACTTTACTGATTTTAATACTGATCATTTATAGAAGACATATCCAGCCGTTATTGAAGGGAATGCTTGGAGGTATAATTGTGTTAATCAGTTTGTTTGGCGCCACCTTTCTTCAATTTTATGTACTAAAGCACTTGCCGTTAAACGATTGCCTTCCTTACAGAAAGGGCAATGATTTATTGGAGCTAAGAAAAATGCCTGCCGGCGCAATTCCGGATGTGTATGAATATGTTTTCGTTTATGAAAAGGATGGCATTAAAAAGGATTTTACCACTGCTAATTTGCCGGACAGTACCTGGAAATTTACTGACAGAAAACAAAATTTGGTAACAAAGGGAGAGAATAATATCCCGGCCATCAACGATTTTTCATTGACCGATTCTACCGGCGTTAATATGACAGAAGAAATTCTAGGACAACCCGGCGAATATTATTTATTCTTTCTACAAAATATGAATGAAGGCGTCAGCGGATGGTCGGCAGCGTTCAGTGAGTTGTCGATAAAAGCCAAACAACAAAATCGGCCAATTTACATTGTAACATCTGACAAGGAAAAGGTGAATGCATTTTTTAATTTTCGAAACACTTACAACCTACCCATTTTAACCAGCGATGCAACAGCTATAAAAACAGCAGCAAGGGCTAATCCAACTTTGTTTGTGATGAAAGGGCCGGTGGTAACAGCTAAGTATAGCTGGGCAGATATTGGAAATGCGATCAAATGAGGAAGGAGTGGTGAGAAATGAGTGATGAGTGATGAGTAATGAATGATGAATATTTTTTGCTTTATCATTCACAAATCAAACAGTCATTTTAATTTTTACATGTAATTAAAAAGATCGAAAGTTTATTTGTGTCAAAAGCATTGAATATTGATTCACAACTGACCATTCACAATTGACAATTCATAATTCACAATTGACCATTCACCATTCACAATAGTAAAATCTAAGTTCAAAAACCTTGTCACAATTATTAAAAAAATCAGGCTATTCCTTATTGGTGCTGCTCGGCGTAGTAATGCTGGTGTTTGTGATGTTCCAGGGTTTTGGAGATCCTGCAAGGATGATTGTTGGACAAACGGGGGATAAAAAAACAATGGAGAATATCCGCAGGGATCTTTACCTTGATCAGCCTAAATGGAAACAGTTTGTGCTGTATTTGAATGATGTGTCTCCAATCTGTATTCATAGTAAAGAAGATATCGCCAAGAAAGAATTGAATGGGTTTTTTATTGGGAGTGATACCAAACTAGGATTAAAATTCCCTTATCTCCGCAAGAGTTACCAGACCAAAAAAAATGTAGGAACTGTTTTAGCCGAGGCCTTACCGGGCACCTTACTTTTAGCATTCGCCGCAATGTTGTTTGCTACGTTTTTTGGAATTTTATTGGGCGTAATTGCTGCTGTAAAAAAAGGAAGCTGGATGGATACAGCGGCTGTTTTTTCAAGCATAGCAGGTATTTCGGCTCCGTCTTTTTTTATGGCCATCATCATTGCCTATTTGTTTGGCGTGGTGCTGCATCCCTACACCGGATTAAATTTAACAGGTAGTTGGTTTGATATAGATGAAGTAACCGGAGAAAAGTACCTGACTTTAAAAAACCTTATTCTGCCTGCATTTACATTGGGCATTCGTCCTTTGGCGATCATTACACAACTTACCCGAAGTTCGATGCTGGACGTAATGAGCCAGGATTATATCCGTACGGCCTACGCCAAAGGACTTAGTAAAAGAACCGTCATTTTCAGGCATGCTTTAAGGAATGCGTTAAATCCGGTGGTTACTGCCATTACAGGTTGGTTTGCTGAGTTACTTGCTGGTGCTTTTTTTGTGGAATATATTTTTGGCTGGCGGGGTATCGGAAAAATCACCGTAGATGCACTGGAGAAATTGGATTATCCGGTAGTAATGGGTTCTGTTTTAATCAGTGCCTGCATTTTTATCCTGATCAATATGTTAGCGGATGTACTGTATGGAGTAGTTGACCCGAGAGTGAGACTTTGATGTTTTTTTTTTGGGTTTAAAGTAGATAATTTTATTGGGTGCATGACGAAACACGATGAAAGTTCAGTAGCAATAAAATGTACAAATGTGATTATTAATCCTTTTTACCAAAAAGGATTGATAAGAAAATCATGTTTGCCAATGAAGCTTAATCCGATAGCTATCGGATGAAAAAATCCTCCCTTGTTCATAAAAAAACTGTTCACTAATTTCTTCAACTCCCCTTCAGGGGCTGGGGGCTTCTCGTTACCTGATCACCACATCATTGATCACCTTTTCGCCCAAAGCTTCATTTACCCTTTCGATTATTTTTTCTTTCTGATATAATAATTCATGCTTTAACTGTGCAACAGTGGAAGTGATGAATAGAGTGTGATTGATGATCTGTATTTTATCGGTGTATTTGGCAATTGTTTTTCCCATAATTTGCTCCCACACATCTTCAATTTGCAAAGCCTGGATATTGCCTTTTAAGCGGCTTTGCTTTAAAAATAGTTTCATGGCCTGCTGCATTGAAAATTCTCCCATAGCGGTAAAGGTAAATTAAAATGTACCGGGTATTTCCTATTCGATGATATTTATAATTCGATTACCTGGTAATTGGTTTGAAGGTTTACAAAAGCCGCTTCCAGTCTATCTTTGTGTGTATCGGTAATAAACACCTGACCATCATTTTCATTACAAACCCATTGCAATAAATTCTGCATCCGCTGATCGTCCAACTTTTCAAATACATCATCCAGCAACAGGAGGGGAGCAAAGCCTTTATTGGTTTTCAGAAGTTCAAACTCGGCTAACTTTAAGGCAAATAATAAACTTTTTCTTTGCCCTTGCGAAGCAATGTTTTTAAATACCTGTCCGTTTAGCTGGATGCCGATATCGTCCTTATGAATACCGCCATTGGTTCGTTGTAAAATAAAATCCTTTTCACGAAATTGATTCAATACAGATTCAAATTCGTTTTGATTTAACTGGCTTTCGTATTGCAGGGTTACGAGCTCGTCATTATTGGCAATCTGTTTATAATACCGTTGTACGAGTGGAATCATTTCTGCAGTCACATTTTTGCGCACAATGTAAATATATTTTCCAGGTTGAATCAACTG
>JBBQQP010000273.1:0-5154 GCA_038215675.1 Chitinophagales bacterium
TTTTTTGATTTTTATATAGAGAAGGAATTTTCCCTACTTAAAGAGTTGCTTAAATAAAACGTGCTAATATTTTTAAATCCTGTTCAGTTTGATGTAATGAAACCAATAAAAGGAGATTGAGAATTCAATCTCCTTACCGCAAACCTTAAATACTTTTAATTGATTAAGGAACGAACGGTCTCTTATCGGTTATGACTGACTTTAATTTGACTTTCTAGTATCTGCTTTACTAATTTTACAAAGTCCCATAATAAAAATGGGAGCTTCCTATCCACCGGCAAATTCAGCACCCTTGCTTCGTCCTAAACATTTTAAAATAATTGATATAGCCATTGTGCCCATTGCGGTGAATAAAAACACATCTGAACGAATTTTTATTGTCTGCTTTTCGATTGCTTAAATGGTCAAATCTTCTTTCGCAGATAAACTTTCACTTATACCTTTTATTTGTGAATTGAAATAATTGGTTATAGATTTATTTTTCAATAATTGCCCTATTGTGGTATTAACTCATGAAGTCGATTTTTCGATTTTATTTTGTTTCTCCATGCACTCCAGGCACCTGTGCTCCACAATACTAAACCGATTAACAGTGGCTGAAATGGCAACCTTATCCAGCGAAGCAAATCGGAGTTTAAACCAAAGGCATCTTTGTGATTAATTAATTGAGCAATATTTCCAGGAAAAACAGCAACAAAGAAGATAGCAACTATCCAACCAACCGTAGCTCGCTGTTTTTTTAGAAAAAGCAAGAAAGTTCCTAAAAGTATTTCAACAACTCCAGACAAAACAACAACTGTATCCGGCGGTATGGGCAACCATTCCGGAACCTGTGCTAAAAAGGCCGTACGCTGAAAACTAAGATGACTTATCCCTGCCAGAAGAAGAAAGAGTCCGAGCAGTATGCGCACAGTTGTTTGACTTTTTGTTGATTGCATTGCGTATCTTTTATTTTCACTCTATTAATACTTCACTGCTTAAAATGCTGCTATGGTCAGCCAGGGCTACAATAAACTTTTTTAAAAACTCCTTTGTCTTGTCATCATTTAAATTCCCGTTTTCGTCAAACTTTTTGTTTACCTCAGTTACCACTACTTCGGGAACATTCATCGTCATGGCATTTACCGCCACCAATATTTGCCGCAGGTGATATTGCGCCCTCACCCCTCCCAGCATACCCGGGCTTGCACTAATGATACCCACCGCCTTGTTGTTAAATGGTTTTGCCGGGTGTTTGGAAAGAAAATCAATTACATTTTTAAGCGCTCCCGGAATAGAATAATTGTACTCTGGCGTAACTATGATAAGTGCATCGGCAGTTTTGATGGCAGTACTTATTTTTTCAACCGATTCAGGTAAAACCTTTTCATGCAAATCAAAATTGTACATAGGTACTTCTGTAATATTGATTTGTTCAATAGCAATATGTTGAGGTGCAAGTTTTTGTGCCGCTTTTAACACCATTGTGTTGTAAGATTTATTTCTTAAACTTCCGGAAATAGCAACAAAGTGATAGTTATCCTTCATCTTATTATTTTATAATTAAATTATTGTGTTGAAATTCCTCCATCAATTACCTGGGTTGTACCTGTGATATATTGGCTATCATCACTTGCAAGAAATAAAACTAATCTGGCAACTTCAATGGGTTCTGCATACCGCCCAAATGGAATTGTATTCTCCAAATGTTTTTTAACTTCTTCGGCATGTCCGGCCACTTCACCCTCTTCAATTGAACGCATCATCCTGTTATTTACAGGCCCGGGATTAACAGAATTTACCCTGATTTTTCGTGGAGCAACTTCAATAGTTGTAGCTCGCATAATGCCCACAACAGCATGTTTGCTAATAATGTAAGCACTTAAATTATGTGAACCCAAAATGCCAGAAAGAGACGAAGTCATAATAATACTTCCGCCATCTTTCATTTGGGGTATTGCATATTTGTTCCCCAACCATGCACCCTTTACATTTATTGAAATTACTTCATCAAATATATCCTCAGGGTAATCTATAATAGGTTTTACAGCTCCTTCAATACCCGCATTGTTAAAAAAGACATCAATTTTCCCATACAATTTCACAGTTTCACTTATATAGCGTTCTACGTCAATTGATTTTGAAACATCGGCAACGCAATATTTTACATGCTCACTATTTAATTCCTCTACCGTTTTCTTCAGCTCGTCTTCAGTAAGGTCAACCAGCATTACTTTTGCACCTTCTTCTAAAAATAATTTAGCAGTAATTTTTCCGATGCTACCTGCAGCACCCGTGATGATTGCAACTTTATTTTCTAATTTTTTCATGACGAAGTTTTTATAGTTAGTTGATTTTATAAATTAATTTTTCCATGTTCGCCTTCATCATATACTTTTCCGGTAACGATTGCTTTAAGCATGTTAAAAAGAACTACCATTTTGCTAGAGCTGCTGTCCCAATAATTTACTTCGCCCGGGGTCACTTTAATAAGTGTCATATCGGGGTCGTCCAGGCCAAGGGGAAACCATGCTTTCAAAATGGAACTCCACAATTCTTTCATTTTGCTTTTGTCATCTACCATCATAGCTGTACCATTTATCATTAAATAATTATTAGCGCTTTCATTGGCAATGGCAATGGATACCTTTTGGGTTTCTTCTATTTCGTCAACTTTATAGGAAGATGCTTTTGTAAAAAACCACATAGCGCCATCGTCATCAATTTTACTTATACTCATTGGCCTGCCTGATAAACTTTCGGTATTTTGCTCGTTCGTAATGAGCATACACACACGTACATCCTTCACCATTTCAATTAGTTTTTCAACATTTTGACTATGTTCCTGTTTCATAAAAAATTTATTTATTGATTAATACAATTTGTTTGAGGTGCGTAAATAAGATAAAGTAAAATTGAAACTTAAATAAGGGGGAATGTTACACATTTTTGAAAATGAGTTGCAAAATTCATACATTGTTGGAGAGATTATTACTCAATTGAGATAAACACTTCTACATAAAGATTTGCCAGCTTTTAATCAGGTTGTTTGTTTTAACAAAGCGATGGTTAGATTGGTTGATAATAAAGTTTCTAAGTATTTGAACGATTCAAAATTGATGGGAGGTTCAATATCTAAGGAGCCTGTCCATTCACATTAAAATTCCATCCCTTGAGTTTTTCTGAATAACAGGTTGTAGTTTTTTCAATGTTACACTTTAGATCTTTATCGTTTTAATATCAAAACACTTCCTATAAATTTAACATCCCCTACTATTTAAAAAATGAAATTATTTGAAGAATCCCTCACTAAACAAAGCTCTATTCCATCAAAGAACTGGCGGTTATTTTTTATATTTTATTCTTAAGCCTACCAGAATAATATTGATTAACAGAGAAAATAAATTGGTTGCTAAAATTGGAATATCATCTTTCAAAAAACCGTACAATGTCCACAAGCCCAATCCTGTAATCAATACAATAAGCGTCCATAAAGAAATATCTTCTACTTTTTTTTCTTTAATTATTTTTATCAATTGAGGTAACGTAGATAATGCTGTAATACAGCCTGCGGCGATGCCCGTAACCTGAATAAGTGTGTCCGTCATTTCTTTAAATCAACAATTAAAAATTAACAAAGCAACTTTTTTTAAGAATGGGTTAAAATCTTTAATAATACTTTTTCTACCGGCGTTAATTCCAATTGCCCGTCAGCCGGCTCAATCACGTTTAGTTCACCCAGGTATTTTTCTAATTTTTTTTCTTTATAAAGCTCCACTATAACGGGGTGTACATAATAATTTTTACAAACGGTTCGGGTATTTCCTAATTGTTTTGCCACCATGTCAAAGGCAGCAGGAATTTTTTTATTCATTTCTGTTGTTGTTGTAAAACTTCCAAGTTCATTAAATGCTACGAGGGCACTAACCGTTCCTGCCCATGTTCTAAAATCTTTTGTAGTAAATTCACCACTTGTAATGGTACTGATATAGTTATTTACCATACCAGAATCAATGCAGTGAATGTTTCCATTATCATCATAAAATTCAAAAAGCTCTTTGCCCGGAATATCTTTACATTTCTTTACAATCCGGGATAATTTTTTACTTTTTAGCTTTATATCATGCTCCACGCCTTTTTTTCCTTTAAAGGAAAATCGAAGTTGTGTTCCATTGATAACTACGTGCCGGTTCTTCAGTGTAGTAAGGCCAAACGAACCATACAATTTTTCATAGAACGCATTGCCCACCCGTATATTTGTTCTTTCTAATAAACTTACTACTGCCGCTAATATCTTTTCCTGTGGAAATCCTGTTAACGATAAATCTTTTTCAATTTGTTTTCTTATTACCGGAATTAGTACACCAAATTCGTAGAGTCTGTAAAATTTGGTTTGTTTTCGGATGGTATTCCATAAACTGTGGTACCTGTATTGTTTTCTTTCAAGTACATCAAAGCCGGTAGCTTGCAAATGCCCATTTGCTTTTTTGCAAATCCACACATTCTTCCATGCCGGTGGAATACTTAACTTTTTTATACGGGTTATAGTTGCAGCATCCTTTATTTTTTTGGTTCCGCTAAAATAAGAAAATGATTTAAGGATCTGTTTCCGTGAAAAACCTGGTTTATCGTCAGGAGTATAAATGAGGTCTGCTGCTTGTGCGCTTTTTGCCATATCATGCGCAGCAGCCTCGGTCTTTTTTTTAGCAACCTTTCTTTCATGTATCAATTCAGGCATGTAGATATAATTGGTTTGTCTATTTTTTTTATGTACACAAAAGCAATAAAAAAGCGCAACGGAAATGTATCTTAATTCCCATTGCGCTTTATTTGACCGTGATGTTTTGCAAACCAAATTTAGTAGGGAAATTGAATTATTTTCCTTTTCGGGTCGTGCAATTTTGTGCCGGGTTGCCCAACAAAACTTACTTCCGGTTTTTTAATTTGGCATTGATCTCATTCGTCATCTTCTCTATTGATATGTCATACCTTTCACATTAATTATTGAAATATGCAGTCGAACCAATCATTTGCTAATAATCTTTGCTTTTCTATTTTTTGTGAATTCTATTTGAATTACCGATGTTTAAATAATGGTGAAAGCCGTCAGCTATTCGGTAGTAATTATCTAAAGCAAAAAGATTTATTTATGAACGTGAGATGTAATACTTGCCA
>JBBQQP010000274.1:0-5148 GCA_038215675.1 Chitinophagales bacterium
TACAATTAAAGTTCCTCAAAGTTACCAAAGTTGAACGGAGCGTCGCCACTAAAGTCCCACAAAGCTCAACCGCTAAGTTCATCAATTTTAAGCCAGTTCAAAGATGCATTCAATTTCAACCGGAATGTTATCTGGAAGCGATCCCATGCCTACGGCGCTTCTTACGCCAATGCCATCATCATTGCCCCATACTTTTGCAAATAATTCGCTGCAACCGTTAATCACATAGGGATGCTTTTCAAAATCGGCGGTGCAATTTACCATGCCCAATACTTTGATGACTCTTTTGATTTTATTAAGCGAGCCGAGGTTATGCTTAAGGGTTGCCAGGAGTGCAAGTCCAACTTGTTGTGCGGCCTGCTTACCTTCCTCTATATCCAAATCGGTACCAACCCGACCGATGATGAGAGAGCCATCTTCCCTGACGGTTCCATGGCCGGAAAGATAACAGAAATTGCCTACCACCAAAAATGGTTTATACACGCCGATGGGTTTGGGTGGAGGTGGTAGCGTTAAGTTTAGTGCCGCAAAATTTTCGTCGGGAGTCATGTTGAAAAAATTTATCAGTGAATGAAATAATTGAGCGTCAAAATTACGATTAGACCGGTTATAGAAACCAATGTTTCCATTAAGGACCATGTTTTGATGGTGTCTTTTACGGATAGATTGAAGTATTCTTTGAACATCCAGAAGCCGGGATCATTTACATGCGAAAACATCAGGCTGCCTGCACCGGTTGCCAATACCATCAGGTTGGGATCTGCACCTGATGCAAGAATCATGGGTGCTACAATACCTGCGGTTGTTAATCCTGCTACAGTTGATGAACCCAGCGCCACCCTGATGATAGCAGCGATGCTCCAGGCTGCAATCAACGGCTGAATATCCATGGTGTGTAAGGTATCGGCAATCTGGGTGCTAATACCGGATTCAATCAATACCTGTTTTAATCCACCCGCTCCACCTAATATTAAAATGATCATGGCGATGTCTTTGATTGCATCTGTCATGAGTTGCATTACGTCTTTCATTTTTTTGCCTTTGTTTAAACCAAGACTGTAACAGGCAAACAATAAGGTAATGGTCATAGCCACAATAGGATCGCCCATTGCCTGTGCCAGTTTTGAAAGCGCATTGGGTGTATGAACTGTTAGCGTTACAATGGTATTTACTGCAATCAGTATTACCGGAAGCAGTGCGGTAAAAACGCTGTTAAACATGGAGGGTAATGCCTCATCGGGAATATCTTTTCCTTTAAATGTTTCCAGTGGTTTCACGGTGTACTTCTTTAATGTGAGCGCAAACAATGGTCCGGAAATCAATATAACTGGAATGGCTACCAGCAGTCCGTACAATAAAGTAAGACCAAGGTCGGCATTGAATTGTTTCACCAGTGCAGTAGGTGAAGGATGTGGTGGCAGGTAGCCATGGGTGACCGACAAAGCGGCCAGCATAGGTAAACCAATGTACACGGCAGAAATATTGTAACGATACGATAAAGTAATAATCAGCGGCACTACCAATACGAACCCGGTACCATAAAACAGTGGTATGCCAATGATAAAACCGGTGACCAGTAAGGCCCACATGATGTATTTTTTACCAAACACATTCATTAAGCCGCCTGCAATTTTTTGAGCGGCACCACTATCTGCAATAATTTTACCCAGCATGGCCCCGAGGCCAAGAATGACAATGATAGAACCCAATAAATCTCCGACTCCTTTTTGAATGGCATTGGTAATGGTGGCAATGTCCATCCGGTTGGCAAGGCCAATTAATATTGATACCAGAATAAACGCCAGGAATGGATTGAGTTTGGCCCAGGCAATCAATAATACCAGCAAAACGATGCCAACAACGAGGATGATGAATATCATAACAAGGAACAAGATGAAAATTAAAGATATATTTTTTATGCAGGGTGGGTGAATCAGAGCTGCATTTTTAAATCGATACCACGGTTGACAGACTACTCACTTTCAACAGATCCCTCACCATTTTTAATAGCCCACTACAAAAGGATAATTGATAACTTAACTGCTCCGTCCCTTAAAGTACCCTTTAAAAAACCAACATTCCTAAAAACACTTATGGCCGGGTACTAACCCAGCCATAAGTGCAATCAAAACCCTTGTAAATTCATTATAAATTTAATCGTTCTTTTAAGAATTTAAAACTGATTTTTTTAAAATTAAAATCGTATAATGAATTTCCAAATCCATGAGATGTTGGTAGTTATAGATTATAACATGGAAACTCTTACATAATCAATCATCGCCTGGTTGATATCGCCATTCATATTGTCATTAAAATCTTCCAGCGACAGTACAAGTTTATGAGTACCTTTTTCCAGTTTTACTTGAACTGCATTGCTAAATCCCCAGTTGCTCCACTCCTCTTTTCCCCGCTGTGGAAAAACAAAAGTTCCTTTTTGAAGGCCATTTATTTTTACTGTTCGAAGGGCACATTTATTCTCTGTATTTACAGGTCCGTTTCCGTTGGCATACCGAATATCGATGGAGTAGTTTCCGGGCACTTCAACTGTGACATCAATCGCAAACGTGGTATTTACAATTTTACTTATTTCTACAAATCCATCACCCGACGCACCTTTGTAGGTGAAGGCTGCTTTTGCAATAAATTCTTCTGCTTCATAAAGCGTCACTGGTTTATTACCATTAATCACCAAAGGCTCACTGGCAAAGGATTCAAATCCCTGGGCATCGATTGCAACCACTTGATATTCGGCGTAACCCTTGCTGGTAATATTATAGGATGTTGCCTTTGTAATGGCAAGAAACTGACCGTTTTTAATCACTTTGTAGGAGGAGGAATTTATAATATTTTGCCAGTTTAAATTGTTGGAGGCATAACTTACAAAAGGTGTTGCACAACTCACGTGATTGGCTACTTTATGAATACCGTGTGATGGCAAATCATTATTGGCCAATGTGATTTTTATGTTGTGTTCTCCTTTTAAATTTCCCGGTATTTCAAAGACTGTCATTTTCTTTCCATCTAATAAAAAGCTTTGTATTTTATTACCATATCCCTCCATCGAAATATTTAGTTGGGCATTCCGGTATTTAAAATTAGTAATTGAGCGATTGCCCTTCAACGCATTGGGAACAAAAGGGTGAAACACTAATTTAGCAGGCTGAAACTCAATCCCGAAAATCAATTTATGCACCATCGAAAGATTACCAGATAAGCTCCACAGCATATTACTTGAATTAATGACCGTTCCGGCAAAGTCGCCATTGTCTGCAACAAAATTTTCTTTATTGGTTAAAAACAAGGCGGCAGGCCGAACGATTGCAGCCAAAGATTCCATCACGGATTTTTCGTTGCCAACCTTAGCCGCCGCCAGCGCCCAATAGGATTGCACAAATGGCCATACTGCATTGTTGTGGTAGGGTGGCAGTTCGGGTATTTGCGGAAAAATACAGGTGATGCCATAATCTGTCAATGGTGTGTTGGCAATAATTGCAGCTTGTTTATTATCCGCAATGCCAAATAAAATACACAATGCCTCACCCAATGCCTCTGCCCTTGGCGATTTGATTTTATAATTTCTGCCATACAAATACTGAGCATAATACCCTTTATCATCCATCCACAAGTACTTGTTGATACCAGTCTTAATTTTTGCTGCATTCAACTTGTATTGTGTGGCTGCTTTTGTGTCTTTTAAAATAGCAGCCATTTGAGCCAGCACTATATTTGCCTGGTAATGTACCGCATTGGTACCCAAGGTTTGTGATTCGTAAATATCCGCAGGCTGCATCCATTTTGGATAGGTTTGCTCCCGCCAGTCTAAGAAAGACGACTCCCCTTTTACAAGCCCTGTCACAGGATCGTAGGCCACCTTGCTATCATCCTTCACCGTATTTTGAATGATTTCATAAGCCTGTTTTAACCAATCCTTATCACCGGTAGCCTTATAAATTTCGAAGGCTGCGGTTGCCCAAACAATCCGGTCGGTTGAGCAGGGATAAGCACCCCCTGTACCCGTATCCTGTATGATTCTTTTTTTGGCATTCACCTTTCGCATCAGGCTGTTCATAGCTACTTTAGGCTGCAAATAGGCCATCGATAAAATGATACTGTAACTGATATCCCTTGTCCAAACGCCTGCCCATTCTTTACCGGTTCTAAATGTACTATCAGGTTCTACCGCCCTGATCATTTCCTCTACCGACATATTGTAAATAGCATTGGTGATCATATGATCTGAACTGTATTGCGGGAATGCGGAAATATCTTTTGATAACTTCCAGCTATCAGCTGTTTGCTTTTCATCTTTTTGTGCATTTAACAGCAGACTTGTTTCATAAATACCATCATCATCGGCATCTTTTAATTCCAGTTCCTCCCGGTTGTGCAGGTTATCAAAATCCCAAATCATGGGCAATGTATTTCCGGCTACATAAAGCCCTTTAAAATCTTCTTTATAAATTTTATCGCCTTTAAATGTGGTATAAAATCCTTTTGTTTTAAAGTCATTGAGGATGTGATTTAAATCCAGCCTGATTTTTAATTTTGTATCAGGCTGTAAAAAGGTTTCGGGATCAGCAGTTGGATACGTTAAAGCCTCTCCAAATTTTATTAACGGGGTTTCATTGGCACCAGGCAACAAATTAAACTGGTGATCCACTCCGGATAACATTTCATTGTCCTTACCATTGATGCTGAATTTAAAAGCGATTTTGGTACTTTGAAACTGGTTGGCAGGGCTTTTATAATTGGAAACGATTTCAGTATTGGATAAGGCGGTGGCTCCCATTTTACCTTGTATCACTTTGTTAGATAAAATACTATAGGCCGGTGATTGATAAATGGGCTGTTGCGCTTTTGTTTCCATAATACTCAGCAGAAGGAATGACGCTAAAAAATAATTTCTACCTGGGAATGGCATTTTCATACAACGAGAGTTAATAATTTGAACGTTGATCTTATGCAGCAATAAGTATCAAATTTAAACAGACTAAGCTATAATTAATTATTATTGCATTTCGGGGGCAGCAATTCGCCCGCTTGCTGATGTTTATAGTGCCTTGGTTAATTCGGAATGAAGCTGCTGGTAATTCGTACCAGATAAATCATTTAAACAGAGCGAATATCTCTTCGGCTGGTAAATTCCCA
>JBBQQP010000275.1:0-5133 GCA_038215675.1 Chitinophagales bacterium
TTTACCGGTACCACCCACTGCAAGATTACCAATACAAATAATGGGAAAATTAAAGGAAGCAGACTTAAGATAGTTTTTATCAAACAACCAGTTTCTGAACACAATGATCAATCCATAAATAAAGGAAAATGGTAATAATAAATATCGAAAACTCTTTAACAATGTGGTGAGCTGCTTTTTTAATTTTTAAAATTCAATTACTAGAATTGATAGATTGCTTCCGGGGTAATACAGTAATTGAGCCTGATGTCAAATTTGCTAGTGTCTTTAATTTGTTCTATCGGGTCAAAATAGCTAAATCCAATTTTTAAACAATCTTTCCGGCAAAGTTTTAGAAAGCGATCATAATATCCCACACCGTAACCTACCCTATTTCCCCTTTTATCAAAACATAATAATGGCACAATTACCAGGTCAATTTCGGTTGGAAACATATCGATTCCATCAACTGGTTCTTCAATTCCGTAATTGTTTGTTTTAAAAACAGTTTCGTCATCCACAATTACAGAAATAATTTCGGGGGGATTTGTGTAGCTTTTTATAACCGGATAAAACAACTGCTGACCAGGATTTTTAAAGTAACAATAATCTGTAATTGTTTGAGGGTCATACTCGTTAATACTTTTTATTGGAGAATACGTCATGATTAAAGAAGGGATATCTATTACCAATTGCTGAAACTGAATCAACATTAAATCCTCCATCCTTTCCTTTATATGCTGGGAAAGTGTAGCCCGTTTTTCTTTGTACAGTTTCCTGATGTCTTCTTTTTTCATTTTGGTTGTTCTTACCGAAGTTAACTTTGTGATATTGGCATTTAACCTATTAGCAAGGCCGTAAAAAATCAATTTGAACTGGCAAAACAAATTGATCTTAAAAAATTAATGCACGATACCGGAGAAGGACAAACCAAAAGACGGATTTGCATTACATTATAAATATAGAAAAAATAGTGGTCCCATAATTCCGCTCCGACTTATAATGAGAAAATTTTTTATAATTATTTCTGGGGGTATGTTCCAAAACAAACCAGCCGCCAGGTTTCAATAGTTTTTTTTCAAACACTTTTTTGGGTAAATCATCAATGGTTGCCAGCGCATAAGGCGGGCCGGCAAAAATAAAATCATACTGCCCATTAGTGCTGTCCATAAATTTAAAAACATCCGATTTTATAACTTTAAAATTGGGGAAACTAAGATCCTGTGATGTTTTTTTAATAAAGTCATACATATGATTGTCTTTCTCCACAATGGTGACATCAACCGCTCCCCTGCTGGCCAGCTCATAACTGATACAACCAGTGCCACCAAAAAGATCCAGGACAGTCAGTGATTCTATATCCAGGTTATTCTGAATCACATTGAAAAGCCCCTCTTTGGCAATATCGGTAGTTGGCCTTGTGTAAGGCATTTTTGAAGGTGGATTGATTCGTCGCCCACCATGAAGCCCGCTGATTATACGCATGCTGCTGTTGAAAATAAATGACTAAAATAATGGGATGGATATTGGCCTATTTCTTCCGGATATTGAAATTTTTCAGGCAAAGGAGTCAGTTGAATTTGTAAAAAATATTTATACAATTCAGCAAACAAAGCAGAGCTTTCATCGATCATTCCGCTTAGGTGTACTTTGCAGCTATTTACATTTACTTCAAAATTTTTGCAGATCGTCAGCAGTTGATAGGTTGCATCCGTTGGTGTATCGTACGAATAATTTTGCATGAGCTGCAATTTGCCATCCTTCATCATTACTACTTTAATTTGCCCGGTATTAAAAATGCAGTACAAATGATTGCCTTCTGCATTCACAAAATCCGGGAGCATGGAAAAAAGATGTGTGCATTGCGCCAACTCAAAATAACGGCGGATTACATTGTCAACTGTTTTGGGAATTCCATAAACTATGTGAATGGCATGCCTGTACATAAAATCCGTTCGGATCACTCTTTCACTTGATTCACCATACACCAGCTCCAACATTGCATCATTATCAGTTCCATTCATAAACTGATGTGGAATTAAAACAAACGAATCGAAGCCATAAGTCACGTGTACCTTCTTAAAACGCTGTTGCAAAATTGACTGTTCTGCTACTACCTCGTGGATATTATTGGCGATCGTTTCGTCAGAGCTACCCGTTTTAAAACGATAAATGGCCAGTGCCAGGCAAATATTACTGTCAATGACCACATAAGACAAACTCTGTGCATTGATATCCAAATACAGATCTGCACAGCTGGTATCGATTTTTACTGGTTGTATATAAAAAGATAGATTCAATAGTTTAATTTAAGCTGGCAAAATAAGATATTTTTGCTGACTTATGGAGTCTGCAGTACCAATTAAAGATTTAAAAGTTAAGGTTACCTACCAACAAATACTTTCAATCGCATTACCAATAACGCTGGCAATATTAATCCCCCAGCTGAATATGCTTACCAATAGCATATTTTTAGGTAACCTAAGTACCGAGGCATTGGGCAATGCAGGCATTACAGGAGTTTTCTACCTGATTTTTGCAGTGGCTGGCCATGGACTCAACAACGGCATGCAATCTGTTTTTTCCAAATATGCCGGTAGCGGTGATACCAGCGCCTTTAAAACCATTTTGAACCAGGGTATGCGGATCAGTTTACAATTTGCCGCTGCGGGGATTTTGCTTACCTGGTTTGTAGCGCCCTTTATCATGCAACGTGTAACTGCCCCGGAATCTTATCCGCAGGAAATGAGTTTTTTAAAGATCCGTATTTTAGGGTTACCGTTTTTATATCTCTTTCAGATGGGTAATGCCTTTTTGGTGTCGTCTCTTAACAGTCGCTACCTGATGATCGGGTTTATTGCGGAGGCATTACTCAATATTATTTTAGACTACCTCCTGATTTTTGGAAATTGGGGTTTCCCAAAAATGGGCTTCAACGGAGCAGCCGTGGCATCTGTTCTTGCGGAGGCAGTCGGTTTTGTGATTGTATTTATTGTATTGTATAAAACCGGTTTACAAAAACAATATTCGCTGTTAAAGGAGTACGCATACGACCAAATTAAAACCAGGGAAATTTTAAAAGTAGCCACACCGCTCACCCTGCAATTTGTTATTAGCGTTAGCACGTGGCTGATGTTCTTTATTTTAATTGAAGAAAGGGGTTCGGCCGCCAAAGCCATTAGCAATACCATGCGAAATGTATTTGGATTAGTGGGTGTATTTGTGTGGGCTTTTGCTGGAACCTGTAACACAATGGTAAGTAATTTAATGGGGCAAAATAGAGAAGACCTGGTTATTTTGGCTATCAATAAAATTATGTTGCTAAGCATGGGATGCTGCGCTGCCATGTGTTTAATTGTAAATATTTTTCCGCACACTTTTTTTGGCCTATTTGGCCAGGGCAAAGAATTTGTCGACCAGGGAATAGCAGTCTTACGAATCGTTTCTGTTGGATTGATTTTTATGAGCATCGCTAATATCTGGCTAAACGGGGTAACCGGAACAGGAAAAACAACTGTAAACCTGGCAATAGAAATTGTCGCAATCCTGGTATACGTCGCCTATACATGGGTTTTTATGAAAATAAATTATATCTCACTGGCGGTTGCCTGGAGTAATGAACTGGTATACTGGTCAACGATCTTCCTCGGATCATTTCTTTTTCTGAAAAGTGGAAGGTGGAAAAGCCCCCGTACCCTAAAGGGGTGAAAAAATGCGGTTGCCAGAAATTCGTAAATTTCTTATTTTTTCGAAAGTCAACGAATAATTCCCAGTTGGCAAGCGGGAATGGGGCTTTAAAAATTCTATCAGCCGATAAGCCGGATTCTGTGGTCCCGGCAAAGCCGGGATGGCCATCATTTATCTTGCCACAACATTACTGTTGTGATCTTGCTGCCTACCCTCCAACGCTGCCCCGGCACAACCGAAAACATTGAACGAGCCGCTCTCAGGCGCTGGTGTACATGGCATTACAGCACACAAGGTTTACCCACTATTATGATTGCCCATAACAATCGTGAGCTCTTACCTCACGTTTTCACCCTTATTCCGTTGTTGCCAACGAAACGGTTATTTTCTGTGGCACTGGCTGTTTTCGCACTGCTGCGAAACCCGGCGCTTAACCGGTGTGTCGCCCTTTGCTGTCCGGACTTTCCTTCCTCCCGGTAAAGGGGAGAACGATGGCCTGGCTGATAGAGTTGCGAAGATAACAAAAGGAATCCCAAAGCATACGATTGCAGTTGATGTGTAACTTTTAAAGCAACTATTAGGTTTTTATTGAATCGAAAACGAACGCTTTAGCAAATAATCGATGGCATCCTTGGCCTGGTAAGCATCCTTCCATTTATTGCTCTCAAAATATCATTCTTGTAGTTCTATAATATAATAACGCTACCGAAACCGAAAATCGTCTGCTGAACTTTACGATACAGGCATCATACCGATTACAACTTCGCCAACATACGTTAAAAAAAATGAAAAAATTTCAGCTAATAGGCAGTTGGTGCCCAAATTGTATGGACGAAACCGCCTTTCTGAGTGAATATGACAATAAAAATAAGCAACGCGGTGTGGAAATAATTGGACTTGCGTATGAGAACATAAACGACTGGGATAGATCACTCCGGAGTTTAAGAAAATTTCAGCAGCGTTACAATGTGCAATATCCCATTTGAATACCGAAATAACCGTTCAGGATACATTGCGGACTGAGAAAACCTTACCGCAATTGACTCCCATTAAATTTTTCCCCTCCTCTATCATCATCGATAAGAGTGGGAAAATAAGGAAACTGGATACTGGTTTCAGTGGCCCCGGAACCGGTATCCACTATATAATTTATAAAAATAAATTTGAAGAAACGATTGATGCATTATTGAATGAGTAAATAAATTGCTGATTTTAATACGGTTCATTTAATCAAAAAACTTTTTTTTCCAACTTCAATCCGATTACATTCGTACCAAATACGTTCATGATGAAAACTATTCTCATACTCCTGATCACCATTTTTTGTTATCAATATTCCTTTGCACAAAAAAACAGTTTTGGCATAAAGGCCGGAGCCATTAGTGCCAATCAGGTAAAAAAAATGGATACCATTGCCAACTCTTATAAACAAACTCTGGAAACCCAAACACTCTTTAGCTTCGGGGC
>JBBQQP010000276.1:0-5129 GCA_038215675.1 Chitinophagales bacterium
GCGACTCCTGGTTTCTGGGGTTCAACAATTTTGGTGGTATAGGTCCGGTTGATAATGAAGAGCGGATCAATTTTTGTGTCCGCTTAAAAAACAATGGTTTTTTCAATGGGATTCCTGCTGAATGGGGAGATTTTAAATTGCACTATATCGGATTTTAAAACGAACTAGCTTACTTTAAATTCATCTACTTTAGCTTTGCCATTGCTTACAAAATCATTGGCTTTGTTTTTAACAACCTCAATTTTGTCTGACATACCATCAATTAGATCATTAATTTTCTCTTTCACGTCATCCGCATAACTTTTACTTTTATCGGATATTTTTTTACGAGTTTCAGTGCCTTTTTCCGGTGCTAGTAATACACCTAATAATGCTCCCGCTGCTACGCCAGCCAAAACACCCAATAGAATTTTTCCTGTTTTCATTTTTCTGTTTTTTTTAATATTTATAAAATTAGGATCAACAATAAAATAATAATAATGATTGCTCCTACTGAAAGGTAAACGCCACCGTTATTTACTTTCATTTCCTTTTTTAAAGATTTTACCTCTTTTCTCAGCGCTTTTTTTTCTGAAGACGACAAGCTGGTTTTGTCAAGATTTTTAATTTCAGTTAATCGTAGCAACATTGCATCGGCTTTTGCCTGGGCAGCAGGAGTTAAAACTACTGTAGAAGCTGTGGGATTTGAGGCAATAGACTGTTGAGGAATAAAGGTTAAAGACAATGCGACAACCATTAGACTAAATGTGATTTTTTTCATATTCATTTTGTTTTGTTTTAGATTACTTTCTTTCCTTGAATCAGTTGTATTATAATTGCAATTACTGCGATTACCAGTAAAATGTGAATGATGCCACCGGTATGCATTCCAAGAAAACCTATAGCCCAAATAATAATTAAAACTACCGCTATGATGTACAATAAATTTCCCATGTTTTAAAAGTTTTTTTTGTGAAATAATAAATCAACTATTAATACGCCTGTGTCTTATTCGAAAGAGGCTTTATTTTATTATTAAAAAATACTACATGCCTGCATCAAAATGCTTATTTGAATTAAATGCTCAATCGGTTCCTTTATCTCTTCGTTTAATCTATTGTACCAAACCAAAACTCCTGCCAGAAAATAATCAAATTCGTTCCTTAAGTTTAATATTTCATCAAAGCAATTCTCCTCTTCGATAACAGTCTGTAGTCTCGAATTATTTACAAAGACATTATTAGAAAACGACAAAACAAAGTTGAGATAATAAAAAGATTTTGTTGTTATACAATTGTTTATAATACTTGCAACATTCACACCTTTAATCTGCTTTTTATCGCAGTCATTGGCAGTTGAAACTACATGCATACCGTGTAGCTTAATGGTAACTTCTTTTTGAGCAACGAGAAATATTTTTTCTAGTTTAAATGAATAAGTCATTTAAAAAGCTCTCTTAAATTTGGTAAAAAACTTTTTTGAGTTTAACCTCTGCCCCTTATTTTTTGAACTATTTTAATTCCTCAACTTGCACAAAATATTAGGATACATCGTTTGCCAAAAACAACATTTGCTTAAATGTTTCAAATGATATACATAACAATTGATGGCAAAAATTATTAGAACAAAGGGATTCCGTAGAATGAATTTACCTGATTTCATCAAAATATTTAATAAACTCAAATATTGGCACCCATTCTTTATTTATTTATCTGTTTTAAAAGTTCTATCAAAAAAATTATCTACCAATATTGAGTAATTTATCGACTGAAACGGGCCTCGGGAAAAAGGTATTTCTTTCAACCTGTGAAAGTTGCAATTGATAAGCGTAATTCTGTAACAATCAGTTATGATATTAAAATCAACTTTGCAAAATAATAAGTACAATCATTTTGACGATTGTATTGATATAAATTTTTAGTTAGATCTATCATCAAAAATCAAACCTTGTAATATGAAGCAAATATTTTCCTGGGTACTATTGGTATCCTTTTTAGTTAGTTGTTCAACAAACCTGGTAACCGGACGTAAGCAACTAAGCCTTGTATCGGAAACAGAATTACAAACAGTTGCAAAACAAGAGTATCAAAGCTTTTTAAGTTCAAACAAAGTTGTGAGCTCGGGCGCCAGTAAGGATGCAGAAATGGTACGCAGGGTGGGTAATAGAATTGCATCGGCAATTAAAACATATTACGATGGAAAAGGACAAACAGCTGTATTAGAAGGTTATCAATGGGAATTTAACCTTGTAGATAATAAAGATGTGAACGCATGGTGTATGCCAGGGGGAAAGGTGGTTGTTTATACCGGCTTACTTCCGGTTACACAAAATGAAGCCGGACTTGCAATTGTAATGGGCCATGAAATTGCCCATGCGGTGGCCCAGCACGGGAGCGAAAGAATGAGCCAGGGATTGTTGCAACAGTTCGGTGGAACAGCCCTGCAGGTAGCACTAGCAAATAAGCCTGCTGAAACGCAAAATCTTTTTATGACAGCTTATGGTGCAGGTAGTAATATTGGCGTAATGCTTCCCTTTTCCCGCAGCGCCGAGTCTGAAGCAGACAAATTTGGGTTGTACTTTGCAGCCATGGCAGGTTACAACCCGCAGGAAGCTATTCCGTTCTGGCAGAGAATGTCTACCGCTGGCGGGTCAAAACCACCAGAGTTTTTAAGCAGTCACCCTGCTGATGAAACCAGGATTGCAAAATTGAAAGCCAATATGCCGCAGGCATTGAAGTATTACAAACCTGTGAAAAGATAAAAGATTACGTTATAAAACGCTCAATATAAGAACACCTCTTAATCACATTTAAAAAAAACAAAATGAAAAATTTAAAATTATCCTTTGCAGCATTTATTATGATGTCCTTTATATTATTTGGCTGCAGCAAATGGAACAGAACACAAAAAGGTGCAGCAATTGGAACAGCAAGCGGTGGAGCAGCTGGAGCAATAATTGGAAAAGCAGCTGGAAACGCCGGACTCGGCGCAATTATCGGAGCAACCGTGGGGGGAGTAACAGGTGCAGTTATTGGCCGGAAAATGGACAAGCAGGCAGATGAAATTAAAAATGATATACCAGATGCCAAAGTGGTAAGAGTTGGTGAGGGAATTGTAATTGAGTTCAACAATCAAATTCTATTTGGCTTTGATCAGTCTGAACTTTCTGCTGCTGCAAAAACAAACTTAGATAAGCTGGTAGTAATTCTAAACAAATATCCGGATACTAACATTGAAGTGCAAGGGCATACTGATAACACCGGCGCAACAGCCTATAACCAGGAGTTGTCGATCCGCAGGGCGTCCGCAGTTTCAGCCTTTTTGTCCAGAAATAATATCAATTCATCCCGGTTAAATATTAAAGGTTTCGGTGAAACAATTGCTAAATATGACAATGCCACTGCGGATGGACAATCACAAAACCGTAGAGTAGAATTTTTGGTTTCCGCAAATGATAAAATGAAAGCAGACGCGGCCAATTAATCAATGTTTTTATTCTCTCAACCTCTGACCTAAATGCTGGTAAATACTCATTTTAAACCCAGTAAAAAAGTGATTATTCTAAAATTAATATTATGAAAAGAAGCATGCCATTATTTACAGCGGTTCTTTTTTGTAGCCTGTTTGCACAAGCGCAGAAAGCAACTGATAAATCCGGCGGAACCACATTTGGTATCCGGGCCGGTGTTAACTTTCAAAACATCAACGGCAAGGATGCCAATGACAATAAACTATCCAACGATTTACTAACAGGATTTAATGTTGGGGTAAATGCCGAAATTCCGGTGGCTACTGATTTTTACTTTCAACCAGGTCTGCTATTTAGTACCAAGGGTGCGAAGAACAGCGAAGTTATTTTGGGCCAAACAGTAAAAAGCTCTATTCGTATTTCATACGTTGAGTTACCACTGAATTTTCTTTATAAACCTTTACTTGGAACCGGGCATCTTTTACTGGGTTTCGGTCCTTACGTTGCATTGGGAGTGGGTGGCAAAGCAACATATGAGAGTGCCAGTGGCAAAGTTTCTGAAGACATCAAATTCAAAAAAAATGTGGCAACAACAGATCCGCAAAATGTAGCTTATTTTAAACCAATGGATGCAGGCGCAAGCATTTTAGCTGGTTATGAATTTAACAATAAACTTTCATTTCAGTTAAATGCGCAATTGGGTATGCTTAAAATTAATTCAACCTACCAAGGCGGTAGCAATGATAAAACTTCGGCTAAAAATACCGGATTTGGCTTATCACTTGGTTATCGTTTTTAATAACCCTATTGCCCTTGTAAAATTTAATAGCCACCAATTGATTGGTGGCTATTTTTCGTCCATTACAAACGTATCTCGTAATCTTCAATCATCCTGAATTTTAAAGAAGAAGAAATGTGTGCCTTTAGGTACCCTTATTTTAAAATCATCCCTTCTATTAGTTTTCCTTAATTTTTGTAAAATGGCGCCTAAAAATGATTCCTGGTTTATCCGGACAATACAATTTACAGGCTTTCCAGTCCAGTGCGTCGCTTATCTTTTAAATGTCTAAAAAAAGAAGGGGTTAAACCAGTTACTTTTTTAAACTGATTAGATAGATGAGCAACACTGCTATAGTTGAGTTTGTAAGAAATTTCGGTAAGATTCAGAATATCGTAAAGCAACAACTCCTTGACCTTTTCTATTTTATGGGAGATTAAATAATGCTCGATCGTTGTACCAGTCGCTTCTGAAAAAAGGTTAGCCAGGTAAGTATAATCGTGGTTTAGTTTTTTACTTATGTAAATGGAGGTTTTAACTTTCGGCATTTCATCTGCATAATGCACCATCTCGATTATTACCTGTTTAATTTTTTCAATCAACACTGCTTTCCTGTCGTCTTGTAATTCAAGTCCGTATTGTAATAAACCTGTCTTCAGGTTCTCCATTTGTTGCAGGGAAATTTTATTCTCGATTTCAACCTCGCCTAAATCAACCGATTTGTATGGAACACCAAGTTTATCCAACTCTGCCTTCACTACCATTTTGCATCGAATGCTCACCATATATTTTATGTAGAGTTTCAATTAGTTCCCTGGTTTAGTAAATGATATTTGGATGCTGGCATGCGTAAAAAAATTTTGTTGACTTAACCGCTCTATTATCAAAATTGATTTATACTAA
>JBBQQP010000277.1:0-5127 GCA_038215675.1 Chitinophagales bacterium
AATACTTCGGTGTTGCATGGCAATGCCAAACTGATATTTTCAACCTTTTGGAGTAAAATTAGTGAAGGCAATCAATGGCAAATAGAAAAAAGTCTAACTGATTTTCACCAGATTAAACACAATGGGTTTCGCCTTTCTGCAGAAAAATACAACCAACTGCATGAGGAGAGTTTTGCTTTTCTTCAAAAGGAAATTAATGAAACAACAGAAGAAAATATTTCTAATCGGACTTTGTCTGCTGGCCTTTTTTAAAGCAGTCAGACTGGCTATCAGATATGACTTTGACAGTGTAGAAAGAAATTAGTTTTACACCAAATATTGGTTCCAACTTATGGAGGATTATTTTCCGGTAAATATTCCTTTTCTTATGATTACAACGGGTTGGGCATTGATGGTAATTTCCTTTTGTATGTATTTAGGAGACAAATTCCCGGCAAGTAAGTTTATAGAACTGTTGGTTAAAACAGGACAAATGACATTATCGCATTACGTTATTCACATGACCATTGGTGTGCTGATTTTGGCTCAACTCACCCAGAAAAGTTACACCCGTTTTCCACAAACAGATATGCCGGCAGAACCAATTTTCATTTTAACTTATTCAGTACTGTTTTTTGCATTAAGTGTATTATTTAGTTACCTATGGAAAAAGAAATTTAAAAACGGACCACTTGAAATGCTGATGCGAAAAATATCGGATGTACAAAAACCGGGCAGGTAGTACCATAACAATTGTTCGGGTAGGGTAATTAATTTTGTTCTCTGTAATTAAGTATGCGCAGAAAGCCACACACTCTTATTTTTCGGACATTGACCAAATATTTTCACAATTCAATGATCAACATTTTAATGTTATCATCGTTTTGTAAATGGTTAAATGGTGGTATTTTGGCCCAGTTAAAAAATAAATAAAAAAATAAATCTGCCCGGAGTCTGATTAGAGGTATTGTAAATAACCAAGTTAAAAAATACCGTTGGAGAGAAGCCAGGGATAGGGATTAAAAAAATACTCCTCAGTATTATCTGCGGAGTATTGAATTATATTTTACAATTTTTCTTTTTGGATATCCGTTGCTTATGCAAGTGCCGTTTCTGCGGCTGCATAATCAGTATATCCCTTTTCGCCTGGAGTATAAAAAGTATTAAAGTCTGGTACTGCAAGCGCTGCACCGGTTTGAAATCTTTCTACAAGGTCGGGGTTAGCAATAAAAGGTCTGCCAAATGCCACAAGCTCACCTTTACCAGCCTCAAGATCTGCTTCTGCACGGTCAGCATCATAACCGCCTGATAAAATTATGGTACCAGCAAAAGCTTCACGGATGCTGTCCTTGATAGATTGCGGTACAGCCGGAGCGCCCATAGAAGAATGATCTACCAGGTGTATATAAATGATGCCAATGTTTTTTAACGATGACGCTAGGGAATTAAACTGATGCTGGGTGGTATCATCAGAAATCATCTCATTAAAAACACCAAACGGTGAAAGGCGTATACCTACTTTTTCTTTGCCGATGGCATCGGCTACGGCCTGGGTAACTTCTATGGTAAACCTGTTACGGTTGTCCGGCGAACCGCCATAATTATCTTCCCGTAAATTGGAAGCAGGATTTAAGAATTGTTCCAGCAGGTAGCCATTGGCTCCGTGCAATTCTACACCATCAAAACCAGCTGCAATGGCTGATTTGGCGCTGTGTACATATTCTGCAATGGTATCCCTAATTTCCTGCGGCGCTAAAGCTTCCGGGATAGGCAATGGTTGCATTCCCTTTGCATCTGTATACATTTCGGTGGCTGTTGCAGCAATGGCCGAAGGTGCTACAACTTTTGCACCGGCAGGCAAATTCAGCGGATGCGTAATGCGACCGGTGTGCATTAATTGAATAAATATTTTACCACCTTTTTCATGTACGGCATCCGTTACCACTTTCCATTCTTTTATTTGTTCCGGGCTATAGAGTCCAGGTATGCGGGGATAACCTAGGGCGTTGGCAGAGGGAGCGGTACCTTCGGTAATCAACAATCCTGCAGCTGCCCGCTGGCTGTAATATTCAACCATTAACTCGTTGGGAAGGTTATCTGTAGCCCGACTCCGCGTCATGGGTGCCATTACAATACGGTTGGCGAGGTGCAGGTTGCCCAATGTGTATGGGCTAAAAAGTTTGTCGTGATTTGTATTCATTTTTTCTTAATTTTTGAGTTGAATTTTCTTTTGAATCTTTCCGGATTGATCGTGTTGCATTGCAATGCCGTTTAATAAGTTTAATTTTACTTGCAAATTGCAAGTGCAAAAATACCAATTACTTTCATATTGCAAGTAAAAAAGATGAAAAAAAATGTTATAGAATCTGGCAGGCGGTCAGAATGTGCTATCAGTATGGCTTTAGATGCGGTAGGTGATAAATGGTCGTTGCTTATTTTGCGGGATCTGATGTTTAGCCAAAAGCGTTCTTATGGCGAACTACAGGCATCTGAAGAACGGATTGCCACCAATATTCTTGCCTCCCGGCTTGCTACGTTGGAAGAAAATGGACTGATTCGCAAACAGGCAGACCCGGCAGACTCCCGCCGCTTTTTGTATTTCCTCACAGAAAAAGGCATCCACCTGGTACCCGTCGTGATTGAACTCATGCACTGGATGTCAAAGTTTAACCCGAATGCGTCTGCCTGCACCGAAAATTTAGAAGCTTATAAAAACGACCGGGTTAGGTTATATAATCAGTTAATGGCGGATTTGAAAAAACAGCATGTTGTAGAATAATTAGATAAAATGATGCACTTTACTTTCGTGTTGATTGGCAGCATTTTTTTTGTAATGCTACCCAAATTTCTCCACCAAATTTATCTTTAAAATAACTTCTTGTAAACTGCTTCAAATAATTTCTGAGATATAAAATAAGCGGCCATATTACTACAGCCGCTTTCAACAATACCTGATACAAAATTTTATCTCGCCGCAAGACCATTAGCCCCAACAGTATTCAATAACTTTACAACTAGCACTTATTAGACACTACAGGTATTGTTATCAATTTTTAAATATGCGCTGGCCATGAAAGAGCAAATAGTTAACGAAAGAAAAAAACTTCTTACTTCAATAGAAAAACTGTTGGAAGCGCCAATGATTTTTTTGGGCTTCGTTTGGCTGGCTTTATTAGTGATTGAATTGATATGGGGCTTGAGTAAACCACTTGAATATGCAAGTTTAACAATCTGGTTAATTTTTATTGTTGATTTTTTTATCAAGTTTATTTTAGCACCGGTTAAAGCTGATTTTTTTAAAAAGAACTGGTTAACAGCTATCTCCCTAATTATACCTGCTTTAAGGGTTTTTCGCATTTTTAGATTTGTTCGCTTGCTGCGGGGATTGCGAGGCATAAGGCTTGTTAGAATTGTATCTTCTTTAAACAGGAGCATGAAAAGCCTGGGTGCTACAATGAAACGAAGAGCCTTTGGTTATGTGTTTATAATAACGCTCATAGTAACTTTTGCAGGTGCGGCTGGCATGTATGCGTTTGAGAATCCGAATGCAGGTTTCAATAGTTACGGGTTGGCTTTATGGTGGACAGCCATGCGGGTTATAACTGCAGGTAATGAATTTAATCCTTCTACACCCGAAGGCAGAGGGCTTGCATTTTTAATAGCAATTTTTGGATACTCAATCTTTGGTTATGTTACTGCCACATTTGCCACATTTTTTATAGGGCGGGATGCTGAAGAAAAAGATGCACCTTTAGTAGGAGTAAAAGATGTAGCAGAATTGAAGCAAGAAATAATTGCACTTAGAAAATCGATTGATGATTTAAAAAAGTAAATCTTAGTAAGCAGTTTTCTTAACTCATCCATCATTAGTTAACGATTGCATTATAAAATTTTTAAAGACTATTAAAGGAGTAAATAATACAAGCTAAGACTATAAAGTAACAAATTAAAAATCCAACACTTACCCTGCCTGATTACAAAAGCAGAGGCATAAATTAAATAACTATGTATTTTCTTCAGATTGAAAACTTTAGCTGGAAAGAATTATTAATGGGCAGCGAAGAATGGATATTTTTACCCGAAGTCATTATTCGTACAGTGGTTATGTTTTTGGTTGTTCTTATCAGCCTAAGCATACTGGGAAAAAGGGGTGTAAAACAATTATCCGTTTTTGAACTGGTTGTTATTATTGGTCTTGGTTCTGCTGCAGGCGATCCGATGTTTTATAAGGATGTTGGACTAATTCCGGCTATCATCGTTTTTCTTATAATAATCGGCTTATACAGTTTCGTTACGCATTGGGTTGGCAAAAGCAAAAGGTTGGAAAAATTGGTTGAAGGCAGCCCGGTTTGCCTGATAAAAGAAGGAAGGTTTGCTACTGATAACTTTAGTAAAGAGGCCCTGGGTCAGGATGAATTTTTTGCGGAACTTCGATTAAAATCGGTCTCCCACCTTGGGCAGGTAGAAAATGCAATCATAGAAACCAATGGCGGCATCAGCATATTTTTTTATCCGGATGAAGAAGTAAAATATGGATTACCAGTAATGCCCGAATCGCTGGATAAACAGGTAAGCGAGATAAATAAAGCCGGATTTTATTCCTGTATATTTTGTGGTGATACTAAAAGATCTGAGCCGGTTACACATCTAATTTGTTCTGTTTGTAAAAAAGATAAATGGATTGAAGCCAGCAATAAAAAAAGAATAGGTTAGAAACAGTTTCGGTTCCCTGCCCGCTCCGTAATATTTTCCAATGCAACATTGCACTTCGCTCTTCTTCAGCCGGATATTTGGTCTGGATACTTGAAACCAAACAGACAAAAGAGTGGCGTTCTTCTGCCTCTCTTTGCGAAAAACGGGATTGTAATTTTTTTTAGTTTTTTATTTTTCCAAAATAATATTCAACAATCCAGCTTGTATCTACGAAATTAAAATTTAAACCCAACCGAATCGTTCACCCAATGATATGGGTTGTTGGTGAAATATTTCAACGCACCCTTTACTAAGTCAAAATCATTAGACGGTGGCACAGACGCTCATTACACGACATTCTAAAAAAGAAAAGTTAGCCACAAAATCGTCAACTTTCTCAAATCGAAAGATCATAAAATTACCATTTATCGAACCCTAACAATTTTTTACCCAACG
>JBBQQP010000278.1:0-5114 GCA_038215675.1 Chitinophagales bacterium
GGATTAAAAAGGTCTTTTCAGGATTTTCTCTTCTTAAGTGACAGGCCACACCGATGCCTGATAATCCTGCTCCAATTATTATTATATCAACCATCTTTTTGTTTAATTAAAAGTAAAAGTGATTTATTTGATACCCTGCTCTTTACCATTTGTTGAAAATAAAACAAAAAGTAAGCAATTTCATTGTAACTGAAAAAGGATATTAAATTGTAGTGCAATAAAGCATTTTTTATAAACTCATTCAGTTGAATGGACCATGCTTTCCAGGATTTACATTCAACCGCAATCTTTAAATTTCGTGGAGTAAATTCTTTTATGTGTCTGCTTTGATATAGGTGTGATTTCGAAAAGGCAGCATTTACAAGTGAAGCATATCCCGGCGAAAACCCCGACGAGCCCCAACGAACATATCTCTATAAAAATTATTTCTTTACGGAGGCTTTTGGGCTGTTGGTTGGTGCACTCAATGTTCAGGCTTTCTCATGGGCTTTGCAGGAATAGCGCTGAATAAAAACTTTCGGAAATAAAGATTATTTTAGCTGTATCGTCGCAGGTTTTAAGATTGAAATTGCGGCAATGCAAAACTTTATGTTGGCATTTTATTCAGCATCTCGTTCACCAATAACATACAGACATTTCATTTTTAAACCACTATACTTTTATGAAAATCATTCTTTCTAAATCTTCATATTCTACAATACTTGCAACACTTATTGTTTTTTCAACAACAGTTTACGGACAAAAGGACTTTTTAAAATTGACTAGTTCTAAAGACAGTACATTCGGATACACAAACTTAAATCCTCTTAGACTTAAAAAAGGTAATCAGGGCAAAAGTATTGACAACTCTTATAAATTTTTATCAGGTCTTAAAACGCTCGACAACCAAACTTTGACACTTTTATTTAGGGCGACAACAGACAATCCGACATATAAAAAACCTTCAATTAAAATAAACAACCGATTTACAGGAATGCCAATAAACAGAAAATTAGGATTGTTGGACAAGTATGTTTTTCTAACATCAACCACCAAAGACACCGTAATATTATTTATAGACACTTATAATAAAGGCCACTTATTTATACCCGTTGGACTAAAGTATGAACAGAAATAATTCTTTTCTGTTTACAAAGTAAGCAGGCTTAATTTATCGTTGGGCAAAAACGAACGCACAACAAAATATTGCTGCAACCAGGGCTTGACGTTGAAACGATCAGCTGCATTTCGCTCAGCAGTAGTTCCCGCAGACGAGTTTCAATTCGGCTTTTAGTTGTTAACTTTATCTTTATATTTTCAATCGGCATTTGTACCAGGCAGACGAGCTATGAATTCCCTGCCTTCGCAAATACTCAACGTTATATGCCATTTTTTGACTGTTCCCATTTCAAAACTATTGCCAACCAAATGCAAATAAAAAATAAATATCTTTCGCAATTTTTAGTGGTTATCTCCTTTTTGATTATCAATTCATTTAAACTGCAAGCCCAGTTAAATTTGGATTCGGTTCCAAGCTTGACAAGATTCAAAAGTGGGAATGATACATCATATAAAATCCCAATGACAAAATTTTATTTTGTAAATGAAGTTGGGCTTAGTAAGGACTATTCTACGGGCTGGATTATGAAATGGGATGTTATCAAAAAAGCAAATTCAAGTCTGTTATTTATGGAAATGAATGGTACAGATGCTGGAGGTTGGATTGACAACGAAGATGTAAACGGTTCTGTGCAATTAGTATGTGAAATACCAAAGTTTTCTGACAGCATTTATTTAAAAGAAATTACAAATACATCCAAAGGTCTTCATATCGTTAATAACTATAGCGGAAGTAGTGCATCAAAAAAGGACATTGACGGGGAAATAAAAATTAACAAAGTAAATGGCAATATTTATATTTCTTCGAGTATAAACTTAATAACAGATAAGCCAAAAACAAAACAGCAATTTTATTTCATTAATAAGCAAGTTCAAGATATTAGTTTTGACGAATATCAAATAATTGAAAACACTAAAGATTCTTTGCAAGAGTCAGAAATTAATGAAATTTTAAATGATCTAGAAAAAGCAGCTATTGAAAGACATTCAATTTGGGAAATCGAGAATTTGAGAATTAAAGATTCACTACGACTAAACCCTTATCAAGGAAAATTCCGATTTTGGGTTTCTGATGTAAATAAAGCAGAAAATTCAAGAAATACCTATTCAATAAGTAACGACTCTCTTATTATTAAAGAAGGACCTTATGACTTTATTTACTTAGCAAAAAATTATTCTCATGATTCAGTTTTCTACAAAAAAGCATTAACAGAAAAAGAAAAAATAATATTAGCAGACATTGAAAAAATAATCGCTACTGACTCTTTGGAAGAATCCTATAATAACTTTTGCATAATTGACGGTTCAATCATTTCTTTTAGTTTTGAATCAGCAAAAATTAGTAAAGATGTGACTGTTTCTAACAGTTATAATTTAACTATTGCTTCGGTAGTAGAATTCATTAATACAATATCACCAAACAGATACAAACTTTGGTACGACAAAAAAACTTTACTGAAACAACAAAATGACTGTGATAATCGAAGCAAAAACTAACGGAAAACGGCGTACAACATGCATTGACAAAAGTTAAGCCTGGACATTGGAATATCGGCTGTAAATCAATATCAGCAATGGTTCCGGCAGACGAGTTTCAATTCGGCTTTTAGTTATTAACTTTATTTTTACATTTTAAATCGGCATTTGTACCGGGCAGACGAGCTATGAATTCCCTGCCTTCACAAATACTCAACGTTAGCGGCTATTTACAAATACCACACACACATGAAGATTATAAAGTTGACATACTTTTCAATTCTAATATTAACGCTCTTTTTATCCTGCAAAGATGACAATCGAAATAATTATGCAATTAGAGACTTTAGGCGATCATTTCAGCCACATCTTATTAAAATTGTCTCAAAAGGAATAGTGTTGTATTCGGACAGCTCGATAAGAAATATGGCCACGGATAAAGAATTAACAGACCTTAGTAAATCCGAAAACCCGGTTCTAAGATCTATGGCTTTAAAAGAAATGTTGAGGAGACGTAGTTTTAATCATTTTGATATTATAATGAACCATTTGGACGACACGGCGATGGTTGCTACTGATGCCGGGGAATTTGGAATATATAATATGACGGTTTCTGACCATATCCTTGAATATGGAAGGTGGAAAAGTATGAGTGAAAAAAATAAAACTATCCACGAAGTTATTACAAAACATAATTATCTTAAATCAGCTTATACAATTCTCCTAAGTATTGAAACACAAGAAAAATATTATGCTTACATCAAAGAAATGGTTCAAGCAAACAAGCCTTTTGATGAAATAGAATTTGCTTTATACGCATTAGCAAAATTCAAAAGAAATGATGACATTCAACTAATAAAAAGAATACTAATGTCAAACTATTGGGGAATGACAGAGTTGTCCTTTCAACTAATGCAAGAATTTCCAAATGATACATATCTCGATGTTTATGAAGAATTTTATCCGAAAAATTTTTACATTTCAATTTACAGAACTCAGAATCCTGCAACAGGGATAGACTTTGTGAACTCCATTGCTTCGTATAAAAATAATAGAAGCGCCAATATTTTAAATAAAATTCTAAATAAAAAACCGGAACGTTCTATAATTAAGAGTGGCTGGTTTAGGGATGAATTAGTAAAGGCAATATGGAATAATGAATGTCCAGAATATTCTACAATGAGAAAACAAATTAAAGCAACCTTAGAAGAAATAGAAAGAAATACTTTTACGCTGCCTCAAAGTGAACCAAAAAGTTTTCCAGTTGATACTTCATTTGAACCAATTAGGCATTGGTGAAAAAAACAGCCACTAGTCGAGTAAGTAAGTGGGATCACACCCCCTGCTCCGCATAAAACCCTACTTTAACCTCTCGATCCATATTGCTCTTCAATATGCTTTGAGCAATTAGTAAACTTGCGCTTGCCAATTGTTTAGATAAACATTTTAATCATTCCTTTCGGTTGTTTTGTGTTAACCAATTTTTATCATCTTGCTCACCTCTTTGCCACTTTCCCAATACCTATCGGGACTATCATCGCTACAACGAGTACATCCGCCCCTGTACTGGTTTATGAAGGAGTGTTACCACTTTCAGGTGCTCCGCATGTGGATTCTGCCTCAGTGCCGGTGGTACGTCCTGGCAAAGTTTCAGACGCTTTTACGTATTGGGCACATTTAGCCATTACAGGTTCTCCATTGCCGACCAATCGATTACGTTCATGCGAAACCAGTTCCTTTATGCGCCTGTCTGTAATTCCCGTAGGCTTTGCCCCGTAGGATGTTATCCAACGGGTTAAATCCCGTCGGTCGGGTTTGTTTTGCCAAAAGACCAGATGAAGTATGGAGCAAAGGTATGATTGGCTTTATGGATAGCGTGGTAAAGGGTGCAATTGGTGGCTCGTTTTTACATTATTTTAAAGTATCCATTGACTATAACTATAACAGCGAGCTAATAAAATTTGAGCGTTAATTGTAATGATCGTTTGCAATACAAGTACGTTCGCAAAATAGGGCTAGCAAGGGATATTACCTGGTCCACAGAAAATCGCCCGTGAACGGCCCGGCTTCCATATCATAGGTCGTTTCCAGATGTTCCTACTAATTGGGCAATGCCGTGTCTTCGCAACAGCAATCTCAGATCATTAAAAAATAGCTGCCAAACCTCGCTGCCGAAGAGAGCTATCACCCATATGCTACCCCCTACGAATAAATCATACCTGAATCGTGCTTTATAGCATATAGCGTTCTTGCACAACACCCTGAAATCCATGAAAATTTTCTACCCACATACACTTCCGATGGAACAAAAAATATCTTACTGAACTACATTGCAAAATTTATAAGGGAGCCTCCCGCTCACTCTCCATTATGGGAATGGGGGCTACCGTTTTCGCATCATTTGTAAAATAATCTTTTGATGGTTGCTGGTTATCTACAACAGTTCTATATTCAATAGTAGTTTGAATTTGGCTCTTCAATTTTTTTTCGACAAATACTTTTTTCAATTTTTTCTTTCTTAAATAAATTCCTTAATTTAA
>JBBQQP010000279.1:0-5009 GCA_038215675.1 Chitinophagales bacterium
AGAAAGCTTTTCAAGATCGGCACCCGTTACTACTCCTTTGTGCCCAGGTTCTATCATCCCCAATCGTTCTGCGATGGCCGTGGCCGTTAGTGGCTGATCGCCAGTGATCATCACGGTTTTAATACCGGCTGTTTTACATTCCTTTATAGCCGCCACCACCTCTTCTCTTGGCGGATCTATCATGGCGGTCATACCCAAAAAGTCGAGATCCTTTTCCGCATCCTCTTTTATAATTCCCGGATCCTGATCAAATATTTTATAGGCAAAAAACAATACCCGTAAACCTTCCGCTGCCCATGCCTTGTTTTGATCCAGCCATGCCCGCACCTGTTCTTTATATTTTTCGCTCAATACTTCCGTTACCTTTATTGGGGCTCCTTTTACGAACAATATCCATTTATTTCCATGGCGATGCAACGTACTCATCCGCATCCTCACCGAATCGAAAGGCAATTTTAGCAACAATGGAAACTGCTTGTCCGCCTCCTCTTTTGAATGCCCCTTTTCAATCGCATGATCTACCAATGCAGTTTCGGTAGAATCGCCCAACAATCCCTCTTCCGAAAAACGTACTTCATTATTTAGCATCATCGCATTGGTTAGTAAATCATCCTGCCCCGGCTCGGCCTGCAACTTTTCAACCGTCATTACATTTTGAGTAAGCGTTCCCGTTTTATCGCTACAGATATAAGTAACTGAACCGAGTGTTTCCACCGCAGGCAACTTACGCATCAGGGCTTTTTGTTTTACCATCCTGCGGGCGCCTTGAGCCAGGGCTATTGTAATCACTGCAGGTAAGGCTTCAGGCAAGGCTGCCACGGCCAGCGACAATGCGGTAAGAAACATTTCAAACGGATTGGCTCCACGCCACATACCAATACCAAATACCACCAAACAAATCAATACAACAATCACGGCCAATTGCTTACTAAACACTGCCAACCTCTTTTGAAGGGGAGTTTTTTGAGATTCAACTTTTAACAGGTCGGCAATTTTACCCAACTCCGTGTTCATGCCAATTGTTGTAACCACTGCTTTTGCAGAACCATTGCTTACAATCGTTCCCTTAAACACCATGTTCCCCTGGTCGCCGGGTACCAGGTTGGCATCCGGAATGGCATCCGTTTTCTTTTCTGTTGAATGACTTTCACCGGTAAGCGAAGCTTCGTCTGTTTTAAGAGAGTTCACTTCTGTCAACCTTGCATCTGCCGGCACAATATCACCGGCGTCCAGTAGGATGATGTCACCCGGCACCAGTTGGCAGGCTTCAATTTTAGCAGGATTGTTATTGCGAACCACCATTGCAAACTGGGCCGACATTTTTTGCAGCATCCGGATTGATTTTTCTGCATTGTATTCCTGCGAATATCCCATCCATGCATTGCCGATAATGATGGCGAGAATCACATAAGCATCCGTATGCTCGCCCACTACAAATGATACCACTGCCGCAATCATCAGTATCAAAATCATTACATCCGTGAATTGGGAGAACAGGATCGACCATTTGCTTTTTTGCGGGGCTTCTTTTAATTCGTTTGCGCCATACTCCTGTTGCAGTGCCGAAATAGCTTCATTGTTTAAACCAGTGGGAGTTGTTTTAAGTTGCTCTAAAACTTTTTCAAAACCTGATTGGTAAAATAATTCCATTGATTATTTATAATATGCTTAAAGTTAATTGCTAATATCCAACAGCGTGCCACCGGCGCCCGTGCAAGGTACAGATTGCTTTTGACGCAAGGATGCTTAAAAAATAACAACGAAATGTCGTGGTAATATGCACAGCATTTTTAATACTGGGAAATGATTTCCATGAGATGATATAGACATGGCATAAGCGTTACGACGCTAGAAGTGGAATTAGTGCCAGCAATAATGAATGACACCAATTTAACCGCTATCCTTTATCATACATTAAAGAAGGATAGAAGTTTATACCGTGCTCGCTTACTTTAATTTACAGGATTAAGACAACTTTTTTTAGCGATAATTTTTAATGTAACCAAAGTTAATTAGTTGCAAATGGGCGAATCTATCTGGAATGTTTTAGGTATTTGATAAAAATAGTTAGGAACAGGTGCCGGCCATTACAAAGACTACAAAACTTTTTTAAACAGAATGAAATTGGCTTTATGGACAATAGCGGTTTACCTTTGCTGGCAACTTACATTTGCTTAAAGCGGGGAATCCTTAATGTATTGATCCAACCACTTCACACCCCGTTTTGGGGTAAGTTGTTCCCTCATCAAAAACACAGCCCTTTATTATTTTAATAAGCCGTCCTTTCCAGAAAAAGATGAATTCGAAATGTCAGGGGAAATCCTGATCCGATAACAGTCAGCAATAATGAATTCGGGATAAAGAAAGATCGGCTGACTGGAAAGTGTTTTGCTTCACTTTCAGTTTATTTATCAGCTCAATTGGTTCGCCCTTCTTTCGGCGGGAGCTTTTACAAAATCACGGGGAAAGCGTTTGATGTAACGCCATAATATACCGGCAAACTCTGGATAATTTCTCAAATGTATGCCACGACTTTTAACCGCCACAATAAATGCAAGTCCAAAGCTAACAGCAAAATTCAGAAATCCGATACTGCCAATGCCAATCAATGTATACCATATTTCTTTAGCACTCACCTGGTGATCGAGTCCAAAAAAGCCGATGGCCGCATTTGCTGCAGCGATTGTAATGTGTCGAATGTCGAACGGAAGCCCAAAAGTTTTTCCAAGAAATCCCGCCATGCCTAAAAAGAAACCCAGGGAAATATTGCCAATTAAAGACCCCAGGTTATTTTCGAGGTAATGAATGATATTATAACGCCGTTTTTCGCTAAAGTTATTTTTAAAAGAAGATAAGTTTCGCAGCCGGTCTGCTACCCTTCCATACACTACATAATTTTCTACATAGCCAGCTATCAGTCCACTTAAAAATAAAAAGAAACCTGTAAAGCAGGCGTACAACAATGCAAGTGAATGAAAAGGCTGTTGGTCGGTTAGTAATTTTTGAGCAGCATCACCCGTTGCTATCATAGTACCCGTGGATCTAAAGAAAATCCAGGCAAGCAAATAGGTAAGCGGAAAAACCACGATTAGGTTTCCGGTAAAAGAAGCAATTTGCGTCCGGCTCACTTTTGCAATGGTAATGGCCAGGTTTCTTAAATCAGGCTCATCGCCCACTTTTTGCACATCAAAAGAACTGGCTACATTATTCGCTGTATAGGCAGGCTGTTTGGTTGCAAGTGTTGATCCTGTATCCTGTATCAAAATAAAACCAAGAGAATAGTTGGTACTGTATAAAAACCCTTGCCAAAAAGGAGCAAGCGACATTTTTGCCAACAGATTTTTTATGATGCCAATAAATGAAATAATGATACCTCCACCCAATGCACTTTGAAACATTCTCCAAAAATCCTTGCTGGTGGTCGTAATAAATTTCTCACCGGTTCGCCCTCCATGTTCTGCAATCTGGTAAGCAAGATAACTGGTATTTTCGCTCAAAAATTCCTTGATAGAATTTTTCCGGTTTTCGTTATGTACCACTGTTTTGAAATAGTCCACAAAACGATCGGTGTTGAAATGACTATCCATATCCAGTACATCCAGAATGATGAACAGCCTATCTATTTGCTGCTGCAAACGGGTGATCAAATATGTTTGCGCCAGGCTGGTACCATACATTACCCGCTGCTCTCTAATCCAATGAATACTCTGGTTACAGTTATGCAACGCCTCCGTAATATTGGTTAGCAGAATACGCTGCGAAGTGACCTGAACACCTGAATTATATTGGTGCAGGAACTCATTCACCAGCCTGTTTTGCTCTAAGAAAGGAAAAACTACATTGCCTCCGTTTTCAAAGCGATTGGTGATATCTTTCTCCAAACCAAGCGTGGTAATGCGGTAACTAAGAATTTGCAAAGCACGCTGCAGTTGGCCAATCAGCTTAGGTTCTGTCAGGTTAATCTGTATGCCCAGTCCTTCAAAAAACTGCTTCCACAAATCCTTGTCAATCCCTTCAACCCAAATATGATCCGTTTTTTTATAAAAAATTTTATTGATTACAAACAAAAAGTTTTCCGGCGCCTGCAACGCTGGCAACACCTTGTGCTTTACCTTACTCAGCAATTCCTGCACAAGCCCGCGGCTGCTAACAATCCCGTTTTCGGTAAGTGCAATTACAATATTCGTTTTAAGAAACTGGGTAAGCAAAGCTTTTCGCAAGCTAAAAAGGGAAGTTCGGTCCTGGCCAACCTGGTACAGCAAAGCCTTAAAGCGCAGTGTAGCCTCTTCCAGGTCTTTTGCATTTTCCGGCCGGATGGTATCAATCAGTTCTGCTAAAAATTCGAGGCTGCGGTTGGGCGAATGCAACGGCAATACCACGGCCTGCCGTTTTTCCGGCACCGGAGGTATTTGCTTCTTTTTTTTGATGATTCGCAGCATAGGGTGATTTTCCTTGATGTATCTAACGCAAAAACACAATTTTTAATATATCAATGACAAGGATTGTGTTTAAAATGTTGCTTCACATTTCACACGCATCAAAAAATCACCTTATTTTTACAGCATAATATTATGGCAAGCTACACCAACACAAAATTTAAAGAAGACTTCGACACCATTACTGCTATAGAAGAAACCTGTACCCTCATCGTGTGGAACGATGAAGTAAATACCTTTGAATGGGTAATAGAAACACTGGTTGAAATTTGCGGCCACAACAAAGAGCAGGCAGAGCAATGTGCTATAATCATTGACAGCAAAGGAAAGTATGCTGTTAAAGAAGGCAGTTACGAAGTATTAAAACCAATGTGCGATGCCATTACGGAGAGAGGTATTGGTGCCACCATTGAAGTGATTGCAGGTTAGCCCCGGCGCCCCTGAAAGGGAGAAAGAAGAAAATCATTTACTATACTTAAACCATTTTTTTTCCGGTCTTGGAAGCTTTGTGGTACATCGTTGTGTCACTCCCTTGTACCGAATACCTTTGGGCAACATTTATCCACACGATAT
>JBBQQP010000280.1:0-4999 GCA_038215675.1 Chitinophagales bacterium
CTTTGGCAACACCCATGGTTTTCTATACACCGGTGTTATCAATGCATTTGCCGCAGCATTGTCACCAAAATTGTTGGCGACTTCATTCCATACCAACCTCGATTGGGTGCGTAAAGCAATATTACCCATGTGTGCATACAGCGCCACCAGCCTTCCATTTTCAATAGTACAGGCCGGATCTTTTCTGGATTTGATACAGGCTAAAAAATCCTTCATGTGATCTTCATGCGAATCAACACCTGTTCTTTTCTCCACCGAAGCAGCCTTAAACTTTTTGTTCTCGTTATCATATTCAGGAAATAATTCCCAGGTATCTCTATCAATAACCAACGTAGCATCGTTGCCTACAAAAGCCAGCCCATAAGCTCTGCCATAAGGACCTTGCTGAGTGCCTGCAGTATGCTGCCAGTTGATGGTAAAATCTTTTAATTGGTAGGTTACATCCATCGTGTCGAAAGTTTCGTGGTCGTGTGTGGGAAAAGAAAAATTGCCACCGGCGGCCGAAACGGAAAGTGGACAGGTACTGATATCTTTTGCCCACAAAGCCATGTCAAGTAAATGCACACCCCAGTCTGTCATCAATCCTCCGCCATAATCCCAAAACATGCGCCAGGAGCCATGAAACCTGTTTTCATTAAAACTACGCAACGGAGCCGGTCCTAGCCACTGGTCAAAATCCACACCGGCAGGCACCGCTGTATCTGGCACCTTTACCTTCCCAATGCCATAATTAAAATTACCCCAGCTATTTACTTTTCTTAACTGGCCAATTTTACCCTGCTTTATAAAATCAATGGCAGATTTAAAATGATTGCCACTGCGTTGTTGCTGCCCTACCTGCACTACACGATTGTATTTTCGGGTAGCTTGAACCATTACATCACATTCTGCAATACTGTTTGCCAAAGGTTTTTCTACATACACATCTTTGCCCATTTCACAGGCGTATACAAATGGCAAACAATGCCAATGATCAGGTGTGCCAATAATAACGGCATCAATATCCTTGTTCTCCAAAAGCTTTCTAAAGTCTTTATATTTTGTGGGCGCTGAGCCCTGAATTTTTTCAACGTCCGCACTGCGCTTTGCCAAAATATTTTCATCCACATCACAGAGTCCGATACATTCTACACCCGGTTGTTTCAATGCATTCTCCAGGTTTCCAAAACCCATATTTTTTGCCCCTATCAGCCCGATTTTTATTTTTTCGTTGGCAGATATTTTCTTTTGGGGATGAAAAGAAAAAAGGGGAACGGGTGCCAAAATCGCAGCGCCTGCCCCAAGTAGTATTTTACCATTGCTGTTTAAAAACTTTCTACGTGTGATAGTCATACAATTAAATTTTATGGAGTAAAGTTATTTTTCATATTGGAGATTTGCTAATTACATTTTCAAAAAAACACATGTCAATGTATCTATCACATGGTTTTTATTACAAAAGCGGCGGCGGCAAAACAATACGTTTAATTGGTACACATTTTTATGCACATCTGTTTCAGGAATATTCTGATGTAACATACATATTTCGGTTACAATAACTATACTGTTCTATGCTGAAACTAAAAAATGGCAAACACATACAGCTTTGTTATTTTTAGTGCTCAATCAAAAGTCAAATTCTAATGAAACGATGCCTTGCAGTTATAACCTTTGTATTTATTGGGCTCAATAGCAGTTTTTCCCAGCAATCATCTCTTAAGTGGGTTACAAATTATACAATAGCAGTTGCTGCCGCCGCGAAAGAAAATAAACCGGTACTGCTATTTTTCCATGGTTCCGACTGGTGTCCGCCCTGCATAAAGATGCAGCGGGACGTATTCAGCGATAGTAGTTTTATTGATTTCGCTGTTGGTAAACTTATTTTTTTAGATGTCGACTTTCCACGTAAGCCACCATTAACTGCCAAACAATTAAAACACAACCAAGACGTAAAAAAGCAATTTGGACTGCCGGATGATTTTACACAAGGCTATCCGCAGATAATAATTATTGATGCGTCGGGAAAAATATTGTACCAGGAAAAAGGTTACGATGGAGAAGGTGCAGGCAAACTCACTGGCATTGTCAATACAGTAATTGAAAAACTACGTTGAATAATATTTTTTTCTATAGTAAGAATAAAAGTATCAGCTTGCTGCTTCCTCTCGTTTTTAGAACGTTACCGTTTTACATGCATAATAAAAATCCCCATTTATATACCTGGCGATAGTGATGCAAGCGGCATAAAAAATGTAATGCCAAAGCATTTTTTGGTGAAAGGAAAAATAATATTGTCAGATAAACAACTGGGATTGAAAAAAATATTTGCAAATAATATAAACTATGCTGTCAACTAAAAAAAAATAGATTCATTCGCTGGCTTAATCTTTATATCCATGCGGTTTTGTAAAAGTATAACAATAACACTATTCTTCGCACTTATAAATTTCACTTAACTTCTGCCGCAAGTTTGTTAAAGTATTGTATTGATGCAATAATATCCGGCACGTTGTTGTCCATCTTATGTTCGCATTCTACATACACCATGCCTTTAAAATGCTGGGCCTTTAATTCATTAATAACGCCGGGAAAATTTATGACTCCTTTGCCTACCATCACATCTTCGCCCTTCGGGTTATTTGATGTTGAAATATCTTTTAAATGGATGCCTATTATATGACCTTTCAGTTGATTTAAGCACTTTACCGGATCTAATCCACTACGCACCCAATGTCCCAGGTCTGCACAGGCACCAATATTCTTATGTCCCTTTATTGCCGCCAGCACAGAGTCCGGATGCCAGTACATACTACTTCCCTTTGCATGTTCATGAATGGCAGTTTTGATGTTATAAATTTCTCCAAGGCTATCCAGTATGTTCCAGTGCGCTTTGCTTGGTTCACAAACTAAAAATTCCATACCCAGGGTTTTTGCCATTTCAAAATACCGCTTCCAGTCTTCAGCGTCTTTAGCATCAGCCACATACATGGATCTCATCTGAATGCCTTTCTCATCCAATATTTGTTTCAATTTCACAATGCCATACAAAGAAAGGTTTGCCATTGTAGTATCATTAAATTCTCCTTTTAAAGCATGAAACGAAAATCCTTCTACAAACTTCACCCCTGCGCTATCTGCTTTGTCCAGTGAAACTGAAAAAGGAAATAAATTGAAAGAATACAAGGCTATACCCATGCTCCAGTTGTCAACGGTATTTGCGGATTGATCACTGGTTTTTACCTTAGTGGAATCGTTACTGTCGGTATTACTATTAGCATTGTTACTGCACGATAGCATAATAATAGACCCGATTAGCAATTGAAATAAAAGGAAACAATGCTTTTTCATCTTGATGATTTTTTACAAATATATCATTTATCCTTTCTTCTGCATTTTTTCAAAATGAATGTATTTGCATCAGCAATAAATGTTTCGGGTTGGATTAATAAATACGGGGATGCAATTATTAATTCAACTATTAAAGCAGTATAGAACAGCATAGTTAAAACCTAAGGATCCCTTAATTTTAAAAGCTCGGTTGTTAACTTTAAACGATTGCTACTTTGTGCTTAAATCTATATTAAAAGGACTTTACATTTGCGGAGCTTTTTACTTGTCTCTGCAAAACAGGTTATCCGCAAATAAAGCATTGACTCAAAGAAACGCAGTTACAGGTCTTTCCTTGTACTATTTAATAAATCCGGTAACTCTTGCAATGCGCTCTGTTGTTTCATTTAAGTTAACGAACAGTAACCATCAAGGTGATGCGATTACTGTTCAAATTAACAAGCATACTAAAGCACAATTATTTTAAAAAAAATTACATTTACTGGCTCAATTGTCAACGTATTAATATTATAGTCACCTAACGAAGAGCAGTTTATATGAAAAATGAAAACCCGCAGGGTTCAAGAAGATCCTTTATCAGAAATACTTCCATGGCAACTGCAGGCTTTTTTATTGTTCCCCGCCATGTATTAGGCAGAGGCTTTATTGCACCAGGCGACAAACTCAATATTGGTGGCATTGGCGTAGGAGGAAAAGGAGAAAGTGATCTTGAAGAATTTAGTAAAAGTTCGCATGTAAACATCATTGCGCTGTGTGATGTGGACGATCGGCAGGCTTTAAAATCTAGGCAGCGTTTTCCGACGGCTAAATACTACAAGGACTTCCGTGAAGTGCTCGATAAGGAAGGGAAAAATTTGGATGCTGTTTCTGTATCTACCCCGGATCATACCCATGCAGCCGCTGCTTTAATGGCGATGCGCATGGGCAAGCATGTATATGTGCAAAAGCCACTAAGCCATGATATTTATGAGGCACGTATACTCACCGAAGCCGCTAAGAAATATAAAGTGGTTACACAAATGGGCAACCAGGGTTCATCCAATGAGGGCGTGAGAAAAATGCGGGAATGGTATAATGCCGGACTCATTGGTGATGCCACCGATATTTATTGCTGGACCAACCGACCTATATGGCCGCAAGGTTTTGGCAAGCCGGTAACAAAGGATGAAGTACCGCCGGAACTGGATTGGAAGCTATGGCTGGGCCCCAATGAGTGGGAGGAATATCATAAAGAATTTGTACCATTCAATTGGCGTGGTTACCACTCTTTTGGTACCGGGGCATTGGGCGATATGGGTTGTCATATCATTGATCCGGTATTTAAAACAGTGGGATTAGGATATCCATCAGAAGTAGAATGCAGCGTGGTTAATTTATATGAACAAATGTGGAATGCGTCTTATCATCCTGACAGCTTTCCTGCAGCGTCTACATTAAAATTAAAGTTTCCTGGCAAAGCTGGTAGGCCCGACGTTTTGCTGCGCTGGATGGATGGAGGCCTTCTGCCTGAAAGGCCCGAAGAATTAGGCCCCGATGAGGCTATGGGCGATTGGGGAGGAGGTGCTATCATAGCGGGCACAAAAGGAAAATTAATGTGTAGCACTTATGGCGAAAACCCAGTTTTGTTGCCGCTGTCCCGTAATAAAGATATTACTGTAAAACAAACCATTGC
>JBBQQP010000281.1:0-4973 GCA_038215675.1 Chitinophagales bacterium
AATTATCTAGCTTACCGCTTCGTCTTTTTCCAAAAACCTGAGTTAAACATGGATTAAGGCCAATTACTAAACAGATACTGGCAATGGCTAAAAAAGACTAAAATCTCTCGGAAAGAGTTTGTGTATTTGCTTGTTGTTATAGAAAAGCGAAAGCTGGATTTTGAAAACTATCATGTTGGCCAGCCGACTGAGTTAATAAATATGATCGATTGGCAGGTTTAAACTTTTTGTAATCATTGAGTCATTCTTCAGAAAGAAAAGCAATAACAGACAGTTTAAATTTTTATACCACTGCAAAGGATTAAATAATAACTTTAAAATTCATAATCTAAAACAGGCTACATGTTTTATCGGGCTCTTCTATTATTTCTGTTGTTTCAATTAATGGGAGCCTTTTCTTTTTCTCAACAACTTAGTTTCACCTCCTATACGTCCAACAACGGACTATCTCAAAACAGCGGCTACTGCGTTGCGCAGGATGGCTTAGGGTATATCTGGATGGGCACACAGGATGGGCTCAACAAATTTAACGGGAGAAAAATTAGTACTTATTATAAAGAAACAGTAACTAGAGGCACACTGATCAACAACTTTATCAAATCGTTGTACTACGATAGCACCAATAACTGGATGTGGATTGGAACAGTAAATGGACTTTGCATTTATAATATTTCTGCAGATAGTTTTTACAAAGCCTCCCATTATTTTCCGAAAGCTGATATACTGGATAAATTAATGATTAACAATATTTCGGCCTTAAGCAACAACAGGATTGCGGTATTAACATCCGATGAAGGATTTTTTGTGTGCAATGCATCAAATAAAAAGACAGAGCAATTCCTGCAGCAGCCAGCAACAAAAAACGGGGTAATGGCCATTGCAAACTGGAACGACAAACTGGTAGCTGTGGCCAATGGACATCTCTATGCGATTGATGATTCAACTGCATTACTCTTACCCAATCTGCAAATGGGCGATGTAAGAAATATGCTGGTTTGGAAAAATGATTTATGGATTGCATCGGCAAATAAAGGACTTTACAGAATTAGTAATGGTAATCAAACAAAAGCCAGCTTATTCGATTGCAGCAGCATCCAAATTGGAGCATTGGCAACAGACAATGAAAACAACTTATGGATTGGCAGCCGCAACAAAGGCATCATCATCATTGAACCAGTGCATGAAAGTGTGCTGTATTCTTACGAAGCAGCCAACAACCAGGATGAATGGCCGAAGAAATTCACACTTGCTGTTTTTAAAGACCGGCAGCACATTATGTGGATAGGAAGCAGTGGTGGTGGGTTTGCGGCTGCAGGAAGTTTGAGGAAAAATTTCAATATCATCCGCAAGCAGGAAATCGTGTCTGGAAAAGTAGCCCATAATATGATTCTAAGCATGCTGGCACCATTGAATCATATCCTTTATCTGGGCACACAATTGGAAGGATTAAGAACATTCAACACTAAAACACAGGAACAATTATATTACCCGGTTGCAGGTGCATCCGGCAGCAATACCGTACAGGGCATTACCAGTAGTTCTGATAAAGATATCTGGCTTGCAACCTACGCTGGCCTGTATAATTTTAACACGCAAACAAAAAAATCGACCAGCTACAGCGACAGCATTTATCCGGAAACTGCAGCAGGCCAGTCGGTTTATAAATTATTGAAACGTGATTCCTTATTTTATAGCAGTGCCAGGGGTGGTATAGTATTTTTTGATTTAAAAAATAAAAAATTTAAACCTTTTGCTTTTGTGGAAAGTACAAAGGAAATAAAAAACATGGTGGTGTATAAAACGTACGAAGATGCCAATGAAAATTTATGGTTTGGCTGCCTTGGTATTGGATTACAGAAATTCAGCTTGAAAAATAAATCCCTGCAAGACATTACAGCTGTCTCAGATTTCGCAAAAAACATCTATAGTATTTGCGTAACGGATTCGATATTCTGGGTTGGATCTTCGGTGGGCATCGCCGTGTACAATAGCACCAGTAACCAACTGATTAAAAAAATTACCCAGGCCGATGGCTTGCCTGGAAATGTAGTTTATAGTATTGAAAAAGATAATGCGGGCAATTATTGGTGCAGCACCAATGCGGGTCTTGTAAAGATAGATAGCCGCAATTATTATATGGTTCGTATACCGGTATCGGAAGGTCTGCAGGCAGGCGAATTTAATACGGCGTGCTCATCGGTTGATATTGAGGGCAATCTTTATTTCGGTGGTATCAACGGTGTTAGTTATTTTAAACCTACCGGCTTTTCAATTGTACAGTATGCCCCGGCGCCGTTGATAGAATCAATCAGGATTTTTAATACTGATTTACAGTTGAAGCAGCACATCGCTTTTACCAAATCCATCCGGCTAAGCCATCTTCAGCAGTTCATCACCTTCGAATTTGCAGTGCTCAATTTTATCAACAACAATGAGTGCGATTACCGATACCGTATGTTGGGCTTAGATACCAATTGGGTGAATGCAGGTAACAGAAATTATGTTAGTTATACCAACCTGCAGCCGGGTAAATATTCCTTTGAGTTGATGGCTTCCAATAGCAGCGATGTGTGGAGCAAAAAGGCTACTATCATTCACATCATTATTGAACCGGCATGGTGGCAAACCTCGTGGTTTATTTTATTATTTATTCTTAGTTTGGCTGGTATTGTAACCGTGTTGGTTAAAAACAGAATTGCAGGCATCAGGCGGCAGGCAGTCACCAAACAAAAAATAACCGAAACAGAAATGGCTGCATTGAAGGCTCAGATGAATCCTCACTTTATGTTCAATTGCATCAACAGTATTGATGCCTTTATACATAGCAATGATAAATACAATGCTACCTTGTACCTGAATAAATTTGCCAAACTGCTTCGAAACATTTTGGACAGCAGTAAGCAAAACACAGTGCTACTTAGTAAAGATGTAGACACGCTAAAACTTTATATAGAGCTGGAAGAATTGCGGCACGAAAATAAATTTACCACCCAGCTCAACGTAGACAACGAGTTGCTGAACAGTGATTATAAAGTACCGCCTTTAATCATTCAACCTTTTGTTGAAAATGCTATTTTGCATGGTTTAAAAAACAGAACGGCTAATGATGGACTACTTGATATCAGCATAAAAAAAGAAAATAATTTTATCGAATACATCATACAAGATAACGGTATTGGCAGGGAGGCATCCAAATTAATCAGGCAAAGCAAAGAGTCATCCTACGGCATGGATATGAGTGTAGAACGTATAAAATTATTCAATCAACAATCTACGGCTTCCATTGAAATCATCGATTTATATGAGCACAATAAACCCTCCGGCACTAAAATTATCGCACATTTAAAAATTTACTAAAATGCTTACAACAATCATAATAGACGACGAGCCCAAGGGAAGACTGGCTTTGCGTGAAAAGCTGGCTGGCTACTGCAGCAATATCCAGGTGGTGGCAGAAGCAGCCGATGGACGTGAAGCATTGACTTTAATTCAACAACATCATCCACACTTGATTTTTCTGGATATTGAAATGCCCGTGATGAATGGATTTGAGATGTTAAATGCAATCCACGAAAAAAATTTTCATGTAATTTTTACTACTGCCTACGATCAATATGCCATCAAAGCGATCCGTTATGCAGCATTTGATTATTTACTAAAACCGGTAGATATCGAAGAACTAAAAAATGCAGTTTCAAAAATTGAAAATATTGAAAATAAGAATCTTGGGCAACAGGTGGAGCTAATGCGACAGAACCTGCAGCAGCCAAAGAAGAGTTTCAATAAGCTGGCGGTGTCGGCCTTTGATGGTTTACATTTTTTTGATATCGATACCATCGTGCACATAGAAGCCCAAAGTAATTACAGCACGATTTATTTTAGCAATAAACAAAAGATAACAGCATCCAAAACACTAAAAGATTTTGAAGACCTGTTACCGGATGATCTTTTTTTCAGGGTGCATCATTCACACCTGATCAACCTGCAATATATTAAGCGATACATTAAAGGAGATGGTGGCCAGGTAGAATTGGAAAATGGAAAGTTTGTAGATATTTCGAGGAGAAAAAAGGAAGAATTTTTAAAGGCCATTGGACATTGAAAAAATATGCGCTGCATCATCCGGTGCAACGGTAGTAGTAAAATGATAGTTCGACTTGTGCATGGTCAATGGTGAAAGATTGAAAATTCAACATTGCTAATTCTCACTTAACCCATCACTTGCAAATAATAAAATTGCCCTCTCCATCGAAAGGGCAATTTTAATTTCCGAGCTTCTGTAATTCAAATAGAAAAGAAACATAAACCGCCAATTCAATCGCAATTTCCTTTAGCGTGATATACCAAAAAAGCATTAACCGATAGATTGATTCACGTAGTGCTTATCGCACCCTGAAATCAAAATACAATGCCCCACTGATCGGAGCATAATTCATCTGCATATTTTGCTGGCTTTGCGGACCTAGTTTATTGGCAGGTTGAAACTTGGTACCGATCGGCGAAATACCATGCATAAACCCGATATTGCCTTCCGGAAAAGGTGGACTGGTATGGTCATTCTTTGCGCCTGTTGGTTTGCCGGGTTGCAGCATTTCTAAAAATATATTTTCCTTGCTGTTGTATACTGTAAAGTCGGCTTCGTTATTCTGCAAGGTTACCCAAAACATTTCTGAATGCCAGCCTTTAAACTCGGGATAGTTCCAGCTTTCCCCGGTTACAGTATTGTTATATTCTTTTTGCCAAACCCCAAATTGTTGACCTTTCAGTCTATTTTTCCAAACCCGGTACGGACCACGCCCCATCCATTGCATGCCCTTTATTTTCTCTTCCGGAAAGTTAAATGTAATCCCCATAAAATCAACTGCTCCTTTAAACGAGTAACTGTATTCGAGTTTTGGTAATTGACCAGACTTGAAAACCCATTTTACAATATACATCGCTTCGCCTGTGTACACAGGTTCAACAATGTAGCT
>JBBQQP010000282.1:0-4959 GCA_038215675.1 Chitinophagales bacterium
AACTCAATGGCGATGCAGTTACAACTTGCCCTCCTTCCTTCAAATACAGGATTGTTCAACTCCAGTTTAGGTGGTTGTGTGAAGGCTTTATCCTTTTTATTACCTTTAAAACGTAAAACGCTGGGCATGAACCTCAAAGATGATTTAAGTTCCTTTCGCTGCAAAATGGCCCAGTTTTTATCGATAGGGTTATGTAACAGAACGGAATTGCACAAATGATTACATGTAAAGTACGCCTATGTTATGGGGTTCTCTAAATTGTTTACAAACAAACTTGTGGCGGCTTTTTGGGAAAAGGACAACCGGCAGGTCCATGCTTACAAGGTAACAAAAGGTTTGCTTAGAAACCGTTCTTTTTATGGGCAAAAAAAACGTTTAGCGGAAAGTAATGTCCTCTAAATGAAGTATTATATTCATTATGAAACAAAATGAACGAAACCAAAGCCGTCTACTCAAAGACTGATTTAACTATTATTTTCAAAACGGGATAATTCTTGTTTGTACCAAATCAGACAACCGTAAATACAAAAGCGCCTTATCTTTTAGAGATAAGGCGCTTTTGTAATAACTGGTAATCAAAATTATTTCAAACTAAACCGAATCACCCCGTTTTTCTTTTCATCAGATTCCATTCTTACTTCATACACTTGCCCGTCAACATACACTTTCATCAAAGCAGTATTAGGAGGAATGCTTCCAAGATTATCAGCATACATCACCAGTTCGTTGCTGGCATTTTTAATGGCTTTTAAATTGATGATAATAGCTTTTTCTGTAAGTTTTTGTTTGCTGTTAATGACGTTGCCATTAAAATAAACCGTTACTTCGTCACCATCTACATCGCCATTGTCGTACAACTCAATTTTTATATCGGCCGATTTTACATCAATGTTTTTCATCACCACATTCTTCCGGTTGCCGGTGGTGGTTTCATATTTTGGATCATATTTCTCCGGCATTAAAGTAGCGATCATTAAATTATTTCCACTCAGGTAAGTATTGGCTACTTTTTTTATGTCGGCCGTTGTTAGCTTTTCTACATATTTTTCGTAGTTAACAAAACGATCGATGTTTTCCCCTTCCACTTTGCTGCTGATAATGTTTCCAGCCCATGCCGCATTGCTTTTAATCGTTTCCTTATGGGTTTCCAGCCATTGTTTTTTCACTTTAGACAAGTAGCTTTCTTCTATACCATTCTTTCGAATTTTAGCAATTTCAATTTGTAAAGCCTGTGTTAATGTATCTGCTTTTTCCGGACCGCAAGGCAACTGGGCTATGAAGGAGTAAGAGTTGTAAGGCACTTTCTCCAGTCCTCCAAAAATACCACCACCATAAATACCCTGCACTTTTTCACGCAGTTCTTCAATGATGCGGATGTTCAACACTTGCGTTAATGCACTTGCCTTCAATGCTTCATCTTCGCTGAATGGTGTCTCTCCTGCAAATACTGCCAGAATCAAACTCTTTTCCTCTTTCCCTTTATAAGCATTCAAATCTATTTTACCTTTTACAGGACGAACCTTATTATCGGTATAAGTGAATTTTTTACCACTCGATGGAAGCGAGGCAATGTATTTTTCAAGCAATGGAATCAATTTTTCTTCATCAATATTTCCAACAAAGGCAAACTGCATTCCACTCACATCACCCATATGCTCTTTATAAATTTCCATCGCCCTGTCTAATTGTACCTGATCAAAATATTCTGCATGGGGTACAGCAACTGGTGCCAGCGGATTGTTGTTAAACATGGTTTTGTAAAAAGTATCTACAAAGGCTGCCTGCGGATTAGAGCTAAGCATTGCCAATTGAGATTTGTTTTTCTGGATGAAGGAATTGAAGAGCCCTGTGTCTTTTCGCGGTTCCGTTACGTGCAGGTATAAAAGCTGCAACATGGTCTCCACATCTTTCACAGAACTACTGCCGCTAAAACCATCCTGTGTACCAGAAAAGATATCATTTGCTGAAGCTGTTTTGCCCGCCAATGATTTTCTTAAATCAGTCGGAGAGAAATTTCCAAAACCCATGGTAGCCGCTATTTGTGTTGCATATTCTGCATTGTATTTATCTTTTATTCCATAAGCGTTCTTACCGCCAAAGCGGGCTGCCGACATGACGATTTCATCATTTTTAAAGTCTGTCTTCTTTAATGTAACCGTAACGCCGTTTGATAATTTCAAGGTGGTGGTACCTAATTTGGCGTCCGCAGTTTTACTCACAACTTTACCTGCTTTGGGTACCTTACTCAAAAGGTTGGCTGCAATTACTTTTTCTTCATACGCTTTTACGTCTGCCTTTTCAGCAGTTGCCAGCGTTTGCATCAGTTGCAAGCTGTCGGGCAAAATCATTTTATCGGTTCCTTCCGGCCCCATTACAGCTACCAGTTTGTTTTTATCACCTTTTATTACATCCAGTACGGCATTGATATTTTCAAGCGTAATGGTTGGTAGTATTTTTTTTGTAAGTTCAAATTCTACTTCAATACCAGGCATCGCTTCTTTTTCTAAAAAGTTCTGTACCAGTTCACCTATCAGCGCACCTGATTCAGTTTTATCGCGGTCATTATACGCTTTTTCCATCCGGTTGAGGTAGCTTTTTTTAGCCCTTTCCAATTCTAACTGTGTGAAGCCAAAACGTTTTGCCCGTTCTACTTCTGTCATCAATGCTGTTAGCGCTGTAGTCGGATTATTGGTACCCGATCCTGCAGCCAGTGAAAAGGCATCATATCCCCTTGCATATGAACCAAAACTTCCAAATGCATACAGATAGGGTGGATTTTCTTTTTGGGTGAGTTCTTGTAAACGTTGGTTAAAGATGGTAGAAAACAAAGACCGGATTTGTTGATTTTTATAATTAGTATCTGTTACAAGATCCTGTTTTACAAAGGTTGGATATTGCACACTTACCTGGTAACTGGTGGCTTCCTTATCGGTTACTACCAAAGCATCAGAACTGGCATAGGCTGGTACTGCTGCATATTTTCTCTCCCGAATCGTTTCAGGATTTTTTAACCCGGAGAAATGTTTTTTAATCAAAGCTTCCGCCTTGTCAACGGTGATATCTCCTACCACCATTACCGCCATCAAATTGGGCCGGTACCAGTCTTTGTAAAATCTTTTGATTTCATCATATGGAAAGCTTTTAATGATACTGTCAACGCCAATGGGTAAACGATTGGCATATAAGGAACCTTTGAAAAGTTTGGGATATAGTTTTCTAAACATCCGGTCTTCGGCTCCTTTACCGAGGCGGCTTTCTTCCAGGATAATGGGACGCTCCCCGTCAATATCGTCGTTATTGTACGATACATTGTGTGCCCAGTCTTCCAGCACCTGGAATCCTTTTTCAAGATTTTCCGGCTTGCTGGTAGGGATGGGTAAAATGTACACCGTTTCGTCAAAGCTGGTATAAGCATTTAAGTCGCTGCCAAAGCCAACACCAATATCCTGTAAAAAGGAAACGATGTCGTTCTTTTTAAAATTCTTTGTACCGTTAAACGCCATGTGCTCTGCCATATGCGCCAGTCCTTGCTGGTCGTCATCTTCGTTGATTGCACCCGCATTAAGGGCCAATCGCAGTTCTACTTTGTTCTCTGGTTTTTTGTTGGGTAAAATGTAGTAAGTAAGACCGTTGTCTAATTTGCCTTTTACTACTTTCGGACTTAGGGGTAATGCCGTTTGAGCCTCTAAGAGTGTGCAATTAAGCAAAGTTAACATTGCGAAAAGGCTAAACAGAAAGTTTTTGATCTTCATGTGCATGATTTTGATTTAGCCAAACCTACGGCAAAGCCTTTTCAAAACCTAACCATTGATAAAATTTTACATAATTATAGCTGAAAAAACTGGGGCAATTTCCCTTGGTTGCGGTTGCGACCCTATGTATTAAGAAAAGAACAATGTCTGGTACTTGTATTAAAAAAGGGAAGCTGCCGAACATCATTAATTAAATAACGTTTGAACTGCTTCCCTTTGAATTTTTTTTTAATTAGGCTGAATTTCTTCCTGCGTTGATGATTCCGAATGAAGACCTCATCACCAGTTTTTCGTACGTTTCTTTTAAGGGCGAATTAATCAGGTTGTCTTCTATCTCCCGGATATTCATAATTGCAAACTGTTGAATCGTAAGCAGCGGTAACACAATTCTTTCTCTCATGATGATTGAAAGCTGGTCAACCGGGTAATCATTCATCAGCTCCGTTTTGTCTGAAAGCCTTAATACATATTGCTCAGTTAAAATATACTCATCATAAATCATGTTCCATATCACGCCATACTTTTCATCCTTCGCTAAAAAAGCAGTGAGTGGGAAAAAGCATTTTTTCATTGACATCTCGCAATTATCCAGAAGCGTTTTAAAGAACAAAGAATTCTTATAAAGACTTTTTAATTGTGGAAACTTCCCCTGTTTGTCTAGTGCCATTAACGCTGTGCCCACACCAAAATAGCCGGTTACATTTTGTTTTAGCTGTGCCCAGGCACCTACATATGGAATTGCCCGCAAATCTTTAAATGACAGTTTATTGCCACCTGCACGCTTAGCAGGCCTGCTGCCAATATTGGTTTCGCTATAGAATTTAAGCGGGCTTACCTGCGATAAATAATCAGCAAAGTAGGGGTGATTCTTAAGGGAACTATATTTTGTAAAACTTTCATTCGCCAATTCATCCAACAACGCTTCTTCATCTTTTTCAAGCGTAATATCCCGGTTGTTAAAAAGATCGTTTGAGATTCCTGCGTGCAATAATTGCTCAATGTTGAACTGGGCTGCATCCACGGTACCAAAGTTGGAGCTTACGGTTTGTCCCTGTACTGTTAGTTGAATTTCCTTATTCGAAATATTTTGTCCCATTGAAGCGTAAAACTTATGAGTTTTACCACCGCCACGAGATGGAGGTCCACCACGACCATCAAAGAAAACAACCTCAATACCATATTCCATTGAAATGGCGCTTAACTCTTC
>JBBQQP010000283.1:0-4907 GCA_038215675.1 Chitinophagales bacterium
GTAGAGCTTTGCGAGGGGTGGTTAGATAGCAATTTGGGATATTTTGAGGATGTGAAAATGTTAGTAGCTGACTCAAATATCGGGATATCGGGAAACTGTAATAAAGGGATTTTTAATTCTAATGGCGAATGGTTAAAAATAATGGCTGGAGATGATATACTTCATAAAGATTGTATTGATGTAAATATTGAGTTTATAAGACACAACCCTAAAACAAGAATCCTTATATCGCAATACCAAGTATTTAATCAGGTATTACATCCGTCTAATTTCCTTTCAGTTAGACCAAACGAAGACCTTGTACCTTTCTTTAATATGAACGTCGCGGAACAGTATACTTTCATGATTTCCAAAACACCATCATTGGTCATAGGATTATTTATCCAAAAAAGCGCATTAGGGGAGATTAATGGTTTCGATAATAGATTTAGAAATATTGATGATGTACCATTATTAATAAATTTACTCAAACATAAACTCAGATTCGATTTTATGCCAATAATAACTGTCTTCTATAGAATAAACCTTAAATCTATGTCGCATCAGAAATCGGAGTTTTACAAAAAATTAATTAAAGACGCATTCAAAGTATATCTCCTTTTGAGAAGGCCTTATCTTTCAAGCGAGTATAAGATCCATAATGACTTGTATTTTGTTTCTGAGTATTTAAACACTTATCTTCTTAGATACATAAATTTCAGTTTTGGTCAGAAGGTCGCTAGGCTGATTATGCAGCTAAGTCCGGTTCAGCATAGGCTTAGAAAGAAAATTAGGCAAAAAATAACCGCCATATGATTGTGTCAAGTAAATAAAAGAGTATAAGAATTAGTCAATTTAATATCAATTCCCTTTTAACTTTGTCCTATTAATTTACTCCGTTGACCCAATTTAATACAGACATAAAGAGGAATTAATCTGCATTAATATTAGTCTTTTCAACTAGTACGTGCACTCCGATCGCTTTACGAAAAATCAGCAAGTAAAAAACTCTCTATGATTATAAACTACGAAAAAGTCGGAACTATAATTAGGCGATTGTTTGTTCATAAAAAGGCGACACCTTTTCTTGCTTATAAAAGTAATCCAATACCTGGTTTTAAAATGGTCTATTTCGTAGGTGAAAAGGGGCTTAACTATTTAAATTCCTCCCTATTTTCGGTCTATAAAAGTTTCACTAATCTGCCTGAACTCGTTATAGTCAGTGATGGTACGCCGAAATCCCGAATAGCAGATGCAATGGTAAAGTGGCCAGTAAAAACGGACATCATTTCATGGGAGGAATGCGCTGAATATTTTAAAAATAAAGGAGATATTTTATTGCACCAATATGCCACGGACGATCTTTGGGGAAAGAAGATGGTAGCAATTCTTTATTGTGCTGAAAAATACAAAATACTTTATTCCGACACCGATGTTTTATGGTTTGCTGATCCCACTGCCTCCATAGATTTCAGTAAACAGAACACAATAAAGATGTGTCTTGATGAAAGTTTTTCTTACGTAGAAGAAATGGTTGCCGAGCTTGGTTGCGAGGATATCTACGAAACAATGCCGTACAATGCAGGGATTATTTATGCCAATGGTGACTTTTCGAGTCATCCGAAATGGAATAATTTGATCGGGTATTTATCGCAGCTTAAAAACAAGTCGGTCAGGAAAAAGGGTTGGACGGAACAAACCGCATTTGCCATACTCAACAACTATTTTGGCACCTACTGGACAAAAGACGAAATGTTGCTGGAAATAAACGACCACGGGAATTTTTTTAACAAGTATAAAAAGCAATACAGCAATATGTACGCACGGCATTATGTTACAACAAAAGGCTGGCTATTTTGGAGAGATTATTTTTATTATTTTCTTTTACCTTTCAAAAATAAATAAGCCAGTTTCAAGCAAGCAGCTTTTTAATGCATCATTGCCACACAGAATTAGTTGCCCTGTTAGCTGATTTTACATACAAAGTTTTCAAAACTAGTTAGCGATATGGTGATTGTTTTTCCAAAGAAACACGAGTACGTCTATTTAGCCATTGTGCTAATGTATGTTTCGGTTGTGACTGATCTGGCTGGCAGTTTGGTTCGAGTGAATTTTCCATTACTAAGATATGCTTTGTTATTTTTTGCCCTGGTATTTTACATAAAAGGGATATTGCAAACAAAGGTAAGCGCCAAATTAGTTGCGCCCCGTTTCTTAATGGTCTTCGGTTTTTTTCTAGCTTGGAGCATTATAATGGTACTGATGAGTTTTGATAAGATCATCGCCCCGGATAACAACTACATCAATTTCAAAATAATCATATCGGGCAAGTTATTTATCAGTACCATCCCGTGTATTATATTTAGCAATCCTTCGGAGTACCTCGTAAAAAAATGCTTAAAGATTGCTTTCTTCTTTTGCATTGTTTTATTGATTGTTATTCCGCCCTTGATCTTTTTTAACCAGCGTGAATATTTCGAAACATACGGAGTTATTTTCGGTGGTGGGGTTTCAATTTTGGTGCTTACCTACTTGTATCATTCAAAGCCTGTTAGATGGATCTCTTTTTTTTCACTCTTTGTGATACTATTTATCAATGCGGTTAATGCCAGGCGAAACCAGGTTCTCTTTTTCGGGAGTGTCCTTTTTTTTACAGGTCTTATTCCATTGTTCAGCCAATCTTCTTTTGTAAGGAAAAGGAAAAAGGTAATAATAACGGGTATTCTGTCCTTCTGTTTTTTGATCTTCCTTTTTGTCTTACTTAACATCAGCAATTTCAGTTACCTGGTTGAAAGATCAAAAACGGGCGTAGAATCAAGAGAAGATTTTTTGGAAGAGTTTTACCAGGATTTTAATAATCATCCAACCGATTGGATAACCGGGCGGGGGGTTTTGGGTGATTTTAAATCTACAATTTTTGAAAAAGAAAACGATAATGAAAGCCGTTCTGTTATTGAAACGGCTTATCTGGATCATATAATGAGGGGTGGATACATATACTTATTCTTTCTGGTGATTATTACTCTACCAGCTATATTCATGGGCTTTTTTCGTTCAAACAATATTCTTTGTAAGGCTTTTGCAGCTATCATTTTGATTAATTTTATTGACATGGTAGGTTTTGGCATTCCTGCGCTTAGTTTAAAGTATTTACTGATATGGATAGGGGTTAGCGTTTGCTATTCCAGGCAAATGCGCAGTTATAGTGATGAGTATTTTAAGAAGGCAATTGGCCTCAAAATTTTTATCTGATGAAAATACTTTGGTTTTCAAATTCTCCGGCAAACGGTATTCGGTATTTTGATCATGAATCGGTGAAGGGAGGTTGGTTGCAGTCACTGGACGAATTGATCCAGGATAAAATAGAACTGCATGTGGCGTTTTACTATCCTGGGCATTTCAGCAGCTTTACTTATGGTAAAACTACTTATCATCCCATCTCCCGAAAGAGCTGGAAGATGTTATCGGTGAAGGCCACACTCTTTAATAAAATTGTACATAAAGAAGACCTTGATATTTACACCGCAATCATTCAAAAAGTACAACCTGACCTTATTCATATTCACGGAACCGAAAATCCGTTTGGCTATCTTCAGCAAGAGGTGGATCTTCCAGTGGTATTTTCAATACAAGGCATTATCAATGTTTACCTGCATAAATATTCAGTTGCTTTTGAGGATAAATATTTAAATACTAACAGTAAAACAATAAAGGATGGTTTAAAGCATTACCTGTTTAATGAAAACTTTCTACAATCAAAAAAAGCATTCAGGGCGATGCAAAAAAGAGAATCCGCGATATTGGCAAATGCAACTCACATTATTGGACGTACAAACTGGGACAGAAGGGTAACCAACGTATTGGCACCTTTGAGTAAGTATTATCATAGCGACGAGTTACTACGATCTTCATTTTACAATCATGAATGGCAGCCTAGGGATATAGCAGACCGATTTATTATTTTTACCACAAATGACAACAATCCATACAAAGGCTTTGAAACCATTTGTGAAACGGTGCAACTCTTAATACAACTTAAGTTTGATGTGGAGTGGCGGGTAGCTGGCATTACTTCCGGTGACCTGATTGTGAAGATTATAAAGAAGAAAATGGGCAATCGCTTTCCATTAAAGAATCTTGTTTTAATTGGGAAGCAGCCGGAAAAAATAATCCTGCAAAACTTATTGGATGCGCATTTATACGTAATGCCTTCGCATATTGAAAACAGCCCTAATAATTTATGCGAAGCAATGATGCTTGGGCTACCCTGCCTGTCAACCTTTGCGGGTGGTACCGACTCAATGCTGGAAAACAATGTAGCCGGAATTTTAATCCAGGATGGCGATCCATGGTCAATGGCTGGGTCTATCTTAGAAATAAGAGACAATTATGAACAGGCAATAAAAAGCGGTAAAAAAGCTCGGGAAACCTCATTAATTCGCCATGACCGTACCAAAAATATGGCAAACTTGCTAGGCATTTATACGGCAATAATTAAAGAGCATGGAAAAAATAGTGCGTAATTTTTTTAGTGTAACTTCATTTAAACTTTCTGTACCGTATATATCTTCACATAATCATTAACTAATAATAAAAAACTTTTCATTAAAATGGAAATAGAACAATTTATTCAACTGTTTGCAGATCAATTTGACGAGACTGAGCCTGAATTATTTAAACCTTCTACTGAATTCCGCCAATTGGAAGAGTGGTCTTCCTTAGTTGCTATGGCGGTATTAAATATGTTAGAGAAAAAATGTAATGCCCGGATTAAGAGTGAGGAGATGAGAGAGACTCAAACCATACAGGCGTTGTACGATCTTATGATTTCCAAACAAACCGCTTAAATGAGTAGTGTCTTTTCGTTACAAAACAAAACAATTCTTATCACGGGAGCTTCCTCAGGTATTGGTGCCGCTATTGCAAAA
>JBBQQP010000284.1:0-4872 GCA_038215675.1 Chitinophagales bacterium
TTTCATTTCTGCCACATGCTGTGCATCATCCCGTTTTCCTAAAATGCCACCAAATACAGAAGGATGCAATGTTTTAACCCTTCCACCCAATATCGATGGATAAGTAGTAAGCGACTCAACCGGCACACAGGGAATATTCAAATCTTCAATAAATTTTTGAGTACCTCCCGTGGAGTAAATGGTTACACCCAAATGGTGTAGTTCCTTTACAATATTTTCCAACCCATCTTTATAAAAAACGGAAATGAGTGCTGCGTTGATCTTCTTTTGCATGATTTTGTTTGATGTTTTTGATTGTTGATCCTTTTGGATGTTTTTCTGGCGACGTTGGTTGCATTGAAAGGTCGTTTTATTTGGATTGACTGCTATCGTCATAATTGAAATTATGGTCGGAACTATTTATAATCCGCTATCCAACCAAAACTGCAAACTAATTTACATCTGCAACAAATGCCCCCTTTTCAGGAACCGAATAAGAGCGCAAATGTAATTCTTCGCAGTCTTGTTGCCATTTTTCAATTTTCCACAAACTGTTAGACCCATCAAAAACAATTTGACCACAGTTGAAAACGCTTGCCAGCCGGTCAATGTAGAGCCTGGGACTCTTAGAAATAATGATGATATCTACATCAATTTTTTGTAGCACCGGCTCGAATTGAATTGGGCGATCAATCACAACCACCCGCATATTCCCAAACTGGTGAAAGAATTGGCGTTTATAAATGCCAGCCATTGTATCTACCCGATTGTTTAACTGCAACGAAATACGGCCTGGTTTCAAATGAAAATTTTGCAGCACCCCATCTTCCAGCATAATACTATCCCCTAAAAACTGGTAGTCGTTGCCGGTTACAAAATCAATGGCCTGGTGTTGCTGTACGTTGTAAACAATCAGTTTTTGCTGTTTTTGTATTTGCCAGTTTCCATACGCATGTAACAGGGTGAAGCAAAACAACGAGAACAATGCCAGCCGAAATGCCTTTTTATTTTTATTTAGCAACCAAACACACAGCCCAATTACAATTACATATAATAGCCAGGTAGTAAGTAGGGTGGCGGGAATCCGGTCCCAAACCGCATACGGAAGCTGGCTAAACCAACGTATCATCTCATTCATCATCATCACCAGCCAACCAATTATTTTTCCCAGATATACTCCCAAAAAAGGAACCCATGAAAAAGCTACCAATGCAATTTCACCAAACAGAATAATGCTGGACAATGGAACAGCAATGATATTGGTGAATAGAAATAAATTGGGAAATTGGTGAAAGTAATAAATACAGACCGGGAATGTAAGCAACTGTGCTGCCAAAGAGATGGCCATTAGTTTCCAACCCTTATCAAGCCACTTGTTTTTAACATAGAACCAGTTGTAGATGGGCTGTTGAAAAATGATGATGCCAATTACTGCCAGGTAAGACAGTTGAAAACCAACATCCCATAAATAATACGGATTATAGCAAAGCATTACAAAGGCAGAGGCAGCCAGCGAATTATAAATAGAGGAACGCCTTGCAAAATTTTTTCCGATGGCAATAAAAGTGAACATTACTGCCGAACGAACTACAGACGCGGCGGCTCCGGTTAACAAAGAAAAAAGCCAAAGACAACTTAATATCAATATAACCTGCAGCAGGTTTGATTTTTTGATGTAGGGAATTCTGGCAAATAACCATACAAGCATTACATAGATTAGTCCGAGGTGCATACCTGAAATGGCGATAATGTGTACCACACCTGTATTGCTGTAGGCCTGCACCAGATCCTTATCCAGGTCGTTGGTATAGCCGATCAGCAAGGCTTCTGCAATCCCCAATTCATCTTTACCGGCTGGAATATTCTTTCTCAGGATGGCTAAAATTTTTTCCCTGGCTTTAAAAATAAATTGCCTGAACCAGTATGCGTTTTTATCCTCCAGCTTTACCCAGTCTTTATTTTTTAAAAAGACGTTGTGAAAAACAGATTGAAAGGCAGCGTAACGCTCATAATTAAATGCGCCCGGATTTCCGGAATTTTTAATGCGTTGCAGATTTTTATTGAGGAGAATTTTATCGCCATATTGCAATGGCGGCAACAACGAATCTTTGGAGAAGTATAGCAAAATTTTTCCTTTACCGTTGATTACAGAATTATTGTGAATGACTGCCTCTACATAGCCATCTGCCTTAAACGATTTTGCTTTTTCAACCAAGGGTTCATTGATTCGCACCACCAAATAATCACTGTCTTGGTAATACTGACCAAACCAATCGTTGGCGTACCGCACATCTTTTTGCCAGGTAAGCAAAAGTCCAAAACATACAATTACCAAATGTAAAAGGATGGCCTGAAGTTGTCGGAGCATGTACCTGTTGGCTATGGGCAGCAATAATAATAACAAATTAGCAATCGAAAAACTGACAAGAGCTACCACACAAACCGGGAACGGAATTTTAAGATTCCATTGCAAGAGTATACCCACCACCAACGGCAGGAGCAACCTGGTAAATGGAGCCTTTTTCCATATAGGCACATCAAAATGTTTTGACATACCCTAATATACATATTAAAAAAATAGAATAAAAACACCTGTTGAAAAATTTGAAGAACAAGTTCAACCCTTATAGAAAAACTGCCAATTTATAATGAACCGCTGTTGTATGTATCAAAGATTACAACGGATTTATTGGCGTATCAAAATTATTTCACTCCTTGCATTTCGGCTAATTTCCCAGGGATTTCTACCGGCATTTATCTGCCGCAGGTTGTTTAGGTTTTTTAAAGATGCAATTCGGGAAGCGATTACCTGGCGGCTTATCAAATATCTTCTGGCAATCTCAGCCCTTTCTTTTGAAAGAAGATTACACACTGTTTTGATGCCTTCTGTTTTGTAGGCAAATCCCTGTATTGCAATGGTCAATCGTGGGTCATTCCGGAGTAGTACGATTACACTATCCAGCACATGGTAAGTGGAAGAAACTAAGGAAGACTGCTGTAATTCGAAGGGCACGATGATGGCGTTTTTATCGGGACAACCATTGCGAACGCTTTCGCCATATTCGCTCCGACAACTATCTTCTATGTCTGAGATACCATCCCCGTCGATATCTTGTATGGCCATGGCTGGCGGTGGAACCGGATAATTGAGCGTTATTTCGGCAGTGTAATGATACTGCACTTCCTGTTTATTCAATTTCCGTTGAATTGACCGCTGTTTGCCATTACCTCTAAAAGCCAGCATCCTTAAACTGTCAATCCCCTGCCCCAATACATAATTTTTTACAGCCAGGGCTCTGTTCATTGAAAGCCAGTAACAAATTTCTTCATTGGCTTCTTCAAAATATGCATATCCGTCAATTGAAAAGGTGATCGAATCATCGCTATGTAAAATTTTGATCACACTATCTATTAGCCGGAAGGTGGAGCGATAATTTAAAGAGGATTGTTTGTATTCAAATGGAATCAAAACCGTGTCGTCAATCGTTTTAGGAAGGCTATCATTTTGATAAATAAAATGAGCGTTCGTGCTGGCTATTTCGAAACCCGAAATCGACTCGTATCCGTTGGGAATATAATCATTTGAAATAGTAGCCCAATGGCTAAAAGATAAAACAGGTAGTGTATTTCCCTCTCCCTGGAATCCCAAAAAAGCATTTGCATAGATGGACAAATCATGCGTTATTAAATACGCCAAAACAAGCCACCGGGTTATTTTCATCTTTTGAAATTGAAGGAAGTAGTAAATGATTGCTTTATGGTTTATCAGATAAATGCAGCCGGCAAAATAATGAAAAAACATTAACCAACTTATATGCCAACATTATCTCCCGATATTTTTAAAACCACTGACCAAAAAAAGGAATTGATGTTTGTCGGAGGCTGTTACCTCTCTAATCTTTTAAATAAATGCATTTAGTGCCTGCTTGAAATGCTACAACAGGCAATTCATCTTTATCTAATGACTATATTTTAAGGCCTGATTTCTTCCTAAATCAAAAGCCCTGCCTGCTAAAATAGGCAGGCAGGACATTTGATAAAATATAGGTGTGTGCTGGCAAATTATTTACTTAAATGCATACTTCTTTCTTTGTACAATTGTCTGAAGTATGGATCTCTTAAGTCTTTGATAAAACGGATTGCTTCACCGGTACTTTTCATTTCGGGGCCTAGCTCACGGCTTACACCCGGGAATTTGTTGAAAGAGAAAACAGGTTCCTTAATGGCGAATCCCTGAAGCTTTTTTTCGTAGGTAAAGTCCTTTACTTTATTTACCCCCAACATAATTTTAGTGGCGATATTTAAATAAGGTATCTGGTAAGCTTTTGCAATAAACGGAGTGGTACGACTTGCTCTTGGGTTGGCTTCAATCACAAATACATTGCCGTCTTTGATGGCAAACTGGATATTGATCAATCCTTTTATATTTAGTGTTCTTGCAATTTTTTCTGCATAGTGCTCCATTGTTGTTACAATCAATGGGGACAGGTTAAACTGTGGCAAAACTGCATTGCTATCACCACTATGAATACCTGCAGGTTCAATATGTTCCATCACACCCATGATGTGAAATTCTTCTCCATCAAATATGGCATCAATCTCTGCTTCCTGGCAACGATCTAAAAAGTGATCAATTAAAATCTTATTGCCTGGTAAATGTTTGATCAAACTTAAAATGCCTTTTTCAAGGTCTTCATCGTTTAATACAATTCTCATCCGCTGTCCTCCTATTACGTAGCTCGGACGGATCAAAACCGGATAACCTACTTTCTTAGCAACTTCAATTGCTTCATCCGTATCATAAGCGGTGCCATAATTTGGATAAGGAATACCCAACTCTTTCAAGGTGTCACTAAACCGACCACGATCTTCCGCAATATCCATACTATCGAA
>JBBQQP010000285.1:0-4871 GCA_038215675.1 Chitinophagales bacterium
TATCAAAATCAATCAACTCCGCATCGCTCAATGCAGGCTTTGTTACAATACAACCATTTTCTACATAACGTGCAGGTCTTGTATATTCTTCCAAAACATCAATGGGCGAAAAAGGTGCTTTGTATTCAAAAGGCTTTGTTCGCATTTTTGGCAATCCACCAACCAAACATTCGAAGTTGATAATATTCATTCGCTCATTGTGGTAACCTAAAATAAAATTACTCATCCCGGGTGCTACACCACAATCTACAATGGAGGTTACATTATTTTCTTTTGCCAGAGCATCCAGCTGCAAAGCATCTTCTGGAAAAAAGGAAATATCTACTACGTTTTTTTGAGCTTGAATAACAGCTTCCAAAGCCTTGTATCCCATAAAACCCGGCACTGCACAAACTACAAAATCAAAACCATTCAGTAATGTCTTGTATTTGCTGTAATCACTTAAATCAGTTTGTACTGTTTCAATGGTCTTGTTTTTACTGGCAAGCAACTCCAACGATTCCCTGCTAACATCAAACGATACCACATCGTAATTTACGGCCAAATCGATGGCCATTGCACGACCTACCATCCCGGCACCAAAAATTGCTATTTTCATAAATGAGCGTCCTTTTCTTTATCAACTTCCATAGGTTGAGAAACGATTCGTTAAAATATTTCCTGTGCTTGAATGGTATGTTTTCTAAATAGTTTTTCAAAGAAGGAACGTGTGCGCAAACAAATGCAAACCATCCCAAATTTCAACATTATTTTGACCTGGCCACCACACCACCTTTGCGGCTATCCACCGTAATCGTATATTTTGAATTGCCCTGGATAATCCACCGTACTGTGATTTCTCCAAGCCCTGGTACATTGTCTACTTCAATTGTTTGGGGATCATTTTGTTGTTCGGTTGCTGCTGCGGGGTTCCGATTATCTACCGTCATACCAGCGATCACTTTGGTGCCGGTTAACGATATTAAATCGGGCCTTTCAATTTTATATTTCAGATCCTGGCTTGAGTGAGTGGGCATCAATCTTTTGTTGCTAATTACTGCAGTCACTTCAGTCAAACCATCGCCCAGGCTCTTTTCCAGAATGGTATCAATCGCAAGCTTTGGTGTGTGATAAGCATGGTAAACCGTGAATGCCATATTGCGATGTGCATCACTTTCCAATAAAAAGCCCGGATGCATCCGCGTAAAATTCTTTTTAAATCCCCCGATTTCTACTTTACCATATTGCGGGTGATCATACGAATGCCATTCTACAAATGCATCTTTAAACAACAGGTAGCGATCAAACTTAAAGGTAGATTCATCGTTCTGTTGCCGGGTGGCATCTGAATTAAACAGCTGGTAGGGCGTCCATAATTCGTTGGTAAAAGTATAAATACCCCGTCCTCCATAAAACCAATCGAGTTCACCGCCAAAGACGGAATAAAGATCTTTATAAACCACCAGGTATTTATAGCCAGGTATTATTTCTTCGCCTTTTTTTCCAATCACATCATACACCTGGATGTCTGCAGCATTGTAGGTATTTACATCTTCGGCTGCTCCGGGCCCACGCAAAATCATGCCGCCTGCATTGTGATAAGATTGCCCGGCAGCTATATTCGGATGCTTCATTACAAAGTTCATTACAGCCCGGTTTTCGGGTAATGAAAAAGGATATTTGTATGCGCCATTCTGAATATTATTGGGTTGCCAGTTCCAGCCCCAGTCACGGTTGGGATCGTATTCAAATGCAGCTCCATCTTCATTCACCACGCCATCGCCATCATTGTCAATTCCTTCCAGTCCAAGCATTTCATAATCACCTGTCTCATCCGGGCCAACTGCAATCATTCTGTTCGGATTGGTAGGATCAACCTTATACCTGCCATTGGGATTCTTACGCCTCATTTGTACAATATTACCATCCCCATCCAGGTCATCGTATCCATCTTCATCTACCAATCCATCCATATCATTATCGATTGGTATTACACCGGAACGGGGAGAACTGGCATTATTAGGCTTCTTAAAAAAGCTATCCCTTGCATCGGGATTGATGGTAGGTACGATGTAAAAAATCTTATCTGCCAGCAACTCTTTTATAAAATTATTATCGTTGAAATTCTCCGTTAAATACCATGCGGTGTAGAGCGAAAATTCGCTGCCCTGCACTTCGTTGGAATGAATGTTGCCATCAATGTACATGCCCGGCTTTTTAGCTGCATCGCCTTTTGAATAATCGGTGATGGCAATGCACCAAAGGTCTCTACCTTCAAACGATTTACCGATCGATTCCAGCTTTGCCAGACCTGGATAAGCTTTTACGATTTTTTGTAAAATATCAGCAATCCCGGCGTAATCGTTGTACCGGTTCCAACTGATGACAACTTTTGGATTTACAGGCGAGCCCGCGGCCTTATAAATCTGATCACTTGTTTGTGCGGTTGCATTGATTGCAGTGGCAACAAACAGAGCGATGAATGAAATATTTTTTATGTATCCTTTCATGTATTTATTTTTTTGACTGCTTTATTATTTGCATTACAAAATGATCTCAATTTTCTTGCTACCAGTTGTTGGGCTTCCTGCTTCCAATAGTACTTTGCCAGCGCCTTTCACCAGCCAACTCAGTTCCTGCTCACTGTATCCCTCCATCGAATTAAGCAGCTGTATTTTTTTGCCACTGATGACCGATTGATTATTGAGAATATTTAGCTTCACATTGATGCGTTTAACCCAGTACGTTCGTTCCCCTAATTTTGAGTGGGAGGGCAATGCACCTCTATTGATTATAGTTGCTGTAATGCGACTGATGCCGCCACCAATTTTCTCTGTCTTTACATGGATGATGTCTAGCTCCGGTTGCAATGCAGCCAGCTTCAATAAAAAGTTCACATGCTTATTGGTGATGTCTCCCACCAGTTTAAATGGCGGGTTGATCAATACAAATGGATCCAATCCTCCTATCGCTACATTTTGGCCTGGAAAGTCGGGATGTTCCACTTTTTTCCAATCGGTAAACGTACCGGTAACTCCCTGGCTGTCTGCCCAACGCAGGTAATTGATATTGGCATCTTCCACCGACGGTGCCTTCTCCTTCTTAGTTGAATCTGATTTATCTTTTTTTGTTGTATCAGCCGCCGCCTTTGGCACGAACCAACCCGGTGTACTAAAGCTAAAACGTCCATAATGAAAATAACCCCATGAAAGCAAGTCGCCGCCGCCGTTAGTTGCCTTTGGGGCATCTTTTATAGCCGTTGTTTTATTGTACAGATCGGATACCATCGCATTTACTTTTGTATCCGGCTCAAGCCAGCCGGTAACAACACGGGTGGTAGTGCTTCCTGCATTAAAAGCAAGCGGGGCAGATAAGTTATTATTTGTTGCAAAACCAACCACTGCATAGATGTTGAACAGCTGGAATAATTGATCCAGTAATGCCCTTGTTTCGATTTCGGAAACGGCGAATTCGCCTGCGCCCGGCGAGAATGAGGGATGACTAAACGAAAGGCTTTTATTGAACCATACACCGCCTTCACCATCTTCGTTGAACTTGCCATCTTTATCATTATCAACACCTTCCTTCATCAGCAGATAGGTTCCTTTTTCACCCTTTATTATATCCGCTTTTACAAGGCTCCGTTTGTCTTCCGGATTTATTTTGTAATCTCCCACCGGCGACTCAATCCGCATCCAGGTGATCTTACCATTTTTGTCCAGGTCATCAAATCCATCTTCATTTAATTTACCATCCCGGTCATCATCTGTTTGGGATGCGTTGCCCTGCCGTTCGTATTGTAACGGAGCAAAATATTGTTCCATTGCATCCGGACTCATATTTGGAAAAACGTAAAAGCTTGTTTTATTGAATAGATTTTTTATACTGTCCGTATTACTTCCTTGTAGCAATTTCTCTGCAAATCCTATGGCCATTTCTGTGCCCAACAGATGATTGCCTTCTACACCGCCAATGACTGCAATACCGGGTTTCAGTTCGGTATTACCACTACCAATGGTCATCATCCAGATGTCCTTACCGCCAACGGTTTTTGCAATTGATTTTAGTTTAACCAGTTGCGGATAATTTTTACTTAAGGTATTGAGCCGGGCAGATTGCTGGCTAAAATTGCTGTAGCCCGTTTGAGCCATAGCAAAAGCAACCAGCAAACAACAACTCATTACAGCAGTTAATTTTTTTATCATTCGATTTAATTTTGGGATTTAAATACAATAAAGATGAAAATATGCTTCAACTAAAAAAAGGTAATTGTACCATGATGATACATTGAACTGTCGAATTGAATGCAAGCTTAGTAAAATATTTTTTCAGGTAAATTTAAAGAGCTGATTATCGAAAAAGAGCATTACTTTTTTTAATACGGATTACATATCCCCCAGATTATAAATCTCCATTATGCCGGACAGCTCTTTTTCAAAATCAATTTTAAGATCGATGAGTCTGCCTGTTTTAATATCAAATACCCAACCATGCACCCTTAAGCCCCGCTCTTTAAATGCACTTTGAACCGCGGCAGTTTTTATAAGATTAATACATTGCTCCAATACATTTAATTCAACCAGCCGGTTGTAACGTTCATTGTCATCAACGATGGCATTCAGTTCTGTTTTATGGATGCGAAATACATCCCGTATATTTCTGAGCCATGGATTTAAGATGCCCATATCCTGGGCTTGCATGGCAGCCTTTACCCCACCACAAAAATAGTGACCACACACCACGATGTGATTCACTTTCAGGTGGCGCACGGCATAATTTAGCACCGACATCATATTGAGATCGATGCTAACGACCATATTGGCAATATTACGATGAACGAAAGCCTCTCCAGGTTTAACTCCCATTAACTCTTCGGCGGTAACCCTGCTATC